>NZ_JBQSXG010000043.1:0-25274 GCF_052378005.1 Psychrobacter sp. AOP31-B2-9 | reverse complement strand
TATCAATGAAAAAGTCAGTATCACTCATTGTGTGCCAACGATTTTACAAATGGTAATAAAAGAAGCGCAGGATCGTGATGCCAGTTTTAATGGTTTAAAAATGATCATCGGTGGCTCACGATTGACAGAAGGTCTAGCAAGGCTTGCCATGTCTCAAGGTATTGAAGTCTATACTGGCTATGGTATGTCAGAGACGGCACCACTTATTAGCTTGACTGAATTTAGTCTCAATGAGCCTGAGATGTCCGATGACGAAGATATCGCGCGCCGCTGTATGACGGGTAAGCCTGTGCTCATGGTTGATGCCCAAGTGTGGGGTACAGACAACAAATCAGTTGATACAGGCAAAGAACATACAGGCGAGCTGGTATTGCGGGCACCTTGGCTGACCCAAAGCTACTTAAAGAATGAGGATGCGGGTAAGGAGCTATGGGATAATGGCTACATGCATACCCAAGATATCGCTTATATACGCCCTGATGGTTATATTGGTATTACCGATCGCCTAAAAGATGTGATCAAATCAGGTGGTGAGTGGATATCATCTTTAGAGATTGAGACTATTTTATCGCTGCATCCAGCCGTGGCTGATGTGTCAGTCATTGGTGTTCGTGATGCACAGTGGGGCGAGCGTCCATTGGCCTTGATTGTTCTAAAACCTGATGCTCAGAGTACGAGTGTTGATGATATCAAAGCCATTGCTGAAAAAGCGGTAGAGCGGGGTATGATTCCTAAATATGGCGTGCCTAGCCAGTTTAAGTTTGTGGATGATCTACCCAAAACCTCTGTCGGTAAGCATGATAAAAAAGCCATGCGAAAAACGTATGCTGATCAGACAGAAGTATAGTTTTATGTAGTTGACCTTTATCTTTAGCTCTGATACATTTTAAACCGATACGTAATGTATCGGTTTTTTTAGTTTTGGCAAGGACAGCCAATATTGCATTATGATAGTGTGCAATAAGAGTTTATATTATAAAGATAGTGTCTTATTACCCATCGTTTACGCTAAGGATAGCCATTATGAACGAGCAAGCCATCAATCAACGCACCGACCAAAGCAGCAATCACGTTTCTATTCAAAACCCGCAAGGACCCTCTGATAACACTCAGAGTTTTGCTGATATTTATCACGATTCTATTAATAATCGTGAACATTTTTGGTCTGAGCAAGCCAAGCGTATCTACTGGCATAAAGAGCCTGATAAAATTCTTGATGACAGTAATTTGCCGTTCGCTAAGTGGTTCGTGGGCGGTGAGACCAATCTTTGTTATAACTGCGTAGATCGTCACCTCGAAGAGCGCGCAGAGCAAGATGCATTCATTTGGCTGTCATCAGAGATTAACCAAGAATTGATTGAGACATTTCCCGCAGTCGTTGATTCATTTAAAGATTTAGGCAACAACGTCGAGTTTTATACAGACTATACTAAGCGCCGTTTGACTTACAATGACTTGTATAAAGAAGTCAATTATTTTGCGGATGTGCTGCAACGTCATGGTATCGGTAAGGGTGATCGCGTCATTATTTATATGCCAATGATACTAGAGGCTGCTTATGCGATGTTGGCTTGTGCTCGTATTGGTGCCGTACATTCAGTGGTATTTGGCGGATTTGCTGCACATAATTTGGCGATCCGTATGGATGATGCTGAAGCAAAAATGGTTGTCACGGTAGACGCAGGTTTGCGCGGTGGTAAGGTTATTAATTATAAAAGCCTCGTCAATCAAGGGGCTGAGCAAGCTAACGTAAAGCCTGAGCATGTGTTGGTTGTCAACCGAGGTGTATTGCCATTTGCTCCACAAGATATTGATGTGGACTATGCAACCGAGCGCCGCGTCAGTTGTGAGACAAATGCTGTTGTAGAGCCAGTATGGTTAGAGTCTAATGCACCGTCTTATCTTCTGTATACTTCCGGAACGACGGGCACACCAAAAGGTGTGCAACGTGATACGGGTGGTCATGCAGTCGCGCTCACTACCTCGATGGATTATATCTATGATGGCAAAGCAGGAGACACGTTTTGGGCAATATCTGATATTGGCTGGGCCGTTGGTCATTCTTATACCATCTATGCGCCATTGTTAGCTGGCATGACCAGTGTCATGTATGAAGGATTGCCACATCGACCAAACCCAGGTATTTGGTGGCGGATTGTCGAGGCCAATAAGGTCAATATACTATTCACTGCACCGACTGGTGTACGAATGCTCAAAAAACAAGATGAAGCTTGGATGACGCGTTACGATGTCTCAAGTGTTAAGTCGTTCTTTTTAGCAGGTGAGCCACTCGATGAGTCAACAGCTAATTGGCTTACTAAGCATTTAGGGGTTCCTATTTTAGATCACTATTGGCAGACAGAGTCTGGTTGGCCCATTCTAAGCAATACGCCAAAGTTTAATCATAAGCCGCATAAGCAAGGATCGCCTGGCTATCCAATGTATGGCTACGATGCACAAGTTATCAATGAAGAGACAGGTGAGCTCTGTGCTGCGGGCGAAAAAGGCTTACTTGCAATCAAAGCGCCTCTACCGCCCGGCTGTCTAACCACGGTATGGCGCAACGATGAGCGATTTGTCAGCAGCTATTTTGGTTTGTTCGATGGTCAACAGTACTCTACATCCGACTATGCCGTGACTGATGAGGATGGGTATTTTTATATCTTAGGGCGTACAGACGATGTGATTAACGTCGCTGGTCATCGAATTGGTACGCAAGAGATTGAAGAGGCGATCAGCATGCATTCAGAGATGGCAGAGTGTGCGGTTGTTGGTATTCAAGATCAGTTGAAAGGGGAGTTGCCGATTGCGTTCTGTGTGCTGAGAGATCATGAGCAAGTGGCAACCACGGAAAACCGTTTTCGTATTGAGCAGCAAGTCATCGGTGCCGTGGTTAAATCTCTCGGCGGTATTGCTAGGCCCGCGGCTATTTATTTTCCGCAAGCGTTACCAAAGACTCGCTCTGGAAAAATATTACGCCGTGCCATTCGTGCATTAGCAGAAGGCAAGGAAACAGGCGATATGTCGACACTCGATAATCCACCCGCGATTGATGCGATCAAGCAGTCTATGAAGGATTATTGATGAATACGAAATATGAATCTATCGATAACTGATCCATAAGGACATTCAATATTGTATAAAAGCTCATGAATTATCATGGGCTTTTTTAATTTTAAATCCCCATAATCTTGACTGGCGAATATGGGTCTGTTTGATATTCAAATATTAGGACTGCTGATCGCTAAAAGCTTACCAAGCCAGGCGCAAGCCGACGATAATGTCGAGGCCTTAACTAGGATCCCTCACGCTAAGATAAAAATTTGATAAAGGGCTTGACCACAAAAATGAATTATTGTTATAGTCAATAACGATACATAATAAATCATTTTAAATTTATATAATTGATGATCATCAATAAAATTAGAACCTTTACCAAGGTGAAAATTGGTTATATGTCAGTAGTTTCGTAAATAGTCGTTTCGCAAACAAGATAAGGATATCTTATGCACCACGTTCAGCAGCTCATTAATGGTCAATTCGTCGATTCTGATACCAGCGAATGGATTGATATCACAGATCCCGCCACCCAAGAAGTCATCGCAAAGGTTCCACAAACGACCGATGATGAAATCAACCAAGCGGTCATCGCCGCTCAGACTGCCTTTCAAACATGGCGCAAAACGCCCATAACCACACGTGCTCGTATATTTTTAAAGTATCAAGCATTGATACGCGAGCATATGGATGAGCTAGCAGAGATTTTGACCGCTGAACAAGGTAAAACCATTGCGGATGCCCGCGGTGATGTATTCCGTGGTTTAGAAGTGGTTGAGCATGCAGCAGGTATTGCAAACTTACAGATTGGTGACTTTGTTGAAAACGTCGCATCAGGCGTTGATACCTATAGCATCTGGCAGCCGCTAGGTGTGTGTGCAGGTATCACACCATTTAACTTCCCAGCGATGATTCCGCTATGGATGTTCCCAATGGCCATTGCCACGGGTAACACTTTTATCCTTAAGCCGTCTGAGCAAGACCCCATGGTCACCATGCGTTTGGTTGAATTAGCAATTGAAGCGGGCGTACCTGAAGGTGTGCTCAACGTCGTACATGGCGGAAAATCCACTGTCGATGCTATTTGTGATCACCCTGATATAAAAGCTGTTTCTTTTGTGGGTTCTACTGCTGTTGGCAAACATGTCTATGAGCGTGCCAGTCAATCAGGTAAGCGTGCTCAGTGCATGATGGGCGCAAAAAATCATGGTGTTATCTTACCGGATGCCAATAAAGAGCAGACGCTTAATCAGCTAGCAGGTGCAGCATTTGGGGCGGCGGGTCAACGTTGTATGGCGCTGTCAGTGGTGGTATTGGTCGGTACTGCAGGTGAGTGGATTGATGATATTAAAGCCAAAGCGGAAAAGCTGGTCGTATCAGCAGGCAAACATGATAAAGATCTAGGCCCGCTGATTTCTCCTGCGGCAAAAGCCCGTGTCGAGCATTTAATTGGTGCTGGAGTAGAAGAGGGTGCAAGTCTGATTCTAGATGGTCGTGGCATTACCGTTGAGGGCTTTGAAAAAGGTAATTTTGTCGGCCCAACTATTTTTGATAATGTCACTACTGATATGCAAATTTATCAGCAGGAAATTTTTGGGCCAGTATTGTGTGTCATGCGTGCAGCCGATCTGGACGAAGCAATTGAGATACTCAATGCCAATCCACATGGCAATGGCACAGCGATATTTACTCAGTCAGGTGCTGCCGCACACAAATTCCAACAAGACGTTCAAGTCGGTCAGGTTGGCATTAATTTGCCAATTCCTGTGCCACTACCGATGTTTTCATTCTCAGGTTCACGTGCCAGTAAGCTTGGTGACCTTGGTCCGTATGGCAAGCAAGCCGTGCAGTTCTATACTCAAACCAAAACTGTCACTGCGCGTTGGTTTGATGATGAAGCGAGCCGCGGCGTCAATACCACCATTTCAATTTAATCGCTCGTTCGATATGTTTGCGGTATAGCGATAATCCTGCTTAAGGCATATTTTAGCAAAGCATGATCTTATGATTGTAGTTATGTCGCTGCTATACTGTATAGCCAACACTATATGAAAAATATTAGACTGACGATTTATAAAATTCTCTACACCATATTTGCTATGCACGCACAAGGATGACCTCATGGATTTTTCATTGACCGACGACCAAATTGCCTTCCGCCAAACCGCTCGGCAGTTTGCCCAAAAAGAGCTAAAACCACATGCAGCAGAATGGGATCGCACCTCGCATTTCCCAGTCGATGTCATAAAAAAATCAGGCGAGCTTGGATTTTTAGGATTGTATACCAATCCAGAATATGATGGTTTGGGATTACCGCGCTTAGACTCTGCCATGGTGTTTGAAGAGCTTGCGTGGGGCGACACTGCTGTTGCTGCTTATATGAGTATTCATAATATGGCCGCATGGATGATTGGCGAATATGGTAGTGATGAATTATGCAAAAAATACTTACCTAACATGGTCAGCGGCGAGTGGTTGGGTAGCTATTGCTTAACGGAACCCAATGCAGGATCTGATGCAGCTTCTTTACGTACCAAAGCAGATAAGCAAGGCGAGCATTATGTATTAACTGGAGAGAAAACATTCATTTCAGGCGCAGGGTCTACGGATGTGTTAGTCGTCATGGCACGTACAGGCGGCGCAGGCGCAAAGGGAGTTTCGGCTTTTGTGGTAGATGCTAATAGTGCTGGTATCGAATATGGGAAAAACGAGCATAAAATGGGCTGGAAAGCACAGCCGACACGCACGATTAGTTTTAAAGATGTCAAAGTTCCAGTAGAGAATTTGATAGGCGAGGAGGGTCAAGGCTTTCGTATTGCGATGAAGGGTTTAGATGGTGGTCGTATCAACATTGGTATCTGTGCGGTTGGTACAGCACAGTCAGCACTAGAGACCGCGACCAATTACGTGCAAGAGCGTAGCCAATTCGGCAGCCAGATTGCTAATTTACAATCGGTACAGTTTAAACTTGCCGATATGCTGACCCAGACCATTAGCGCGCGACAAATGCTTTATCTAGCAGCGAGCAAAGTCGATAACAATGATGTCCAAGCGTCTACCTACTGCGCAATGGCAAAGCGTTTATCTACTGATTTGTGCTTCGATGTTGCCAATGAAGCATTACAGCTACATGGTGGTTATGGCTATCTAAATGAGTATCCACTTGAGCGTCATGTGCGAGATTTGCGTGTACATCAAATCTTGGAAGGCACCAATGAGATTATGCGAGTGATTATCTCGCGTCAGCTATTACAAGATGATGCGTTGGATCAATTGCGTTAAGCCTATTAGGGCATGTGTTTAATCTACTTGATGACAGAGCTTAACGCCTAACCATTCAACCATACCAAATTCAGATAAAATAAAGGACTATTTATGACGGATTATACCAACCTTAAGTTAGCAATTGATGGCCATACTGCTACTGTGACATTAAATAACCCGCCAGCCCATACGTGGACGATGGAGAGTCTGCCAGCACTCAAACAGCTAGTAACTGATTTGAATGCCAATGATGATATGTATGCTTTAATCATTCACGGTGCCGGCGAAAAATTCTTTTCAGCGGGTGCTGATTTAAATAATTTCTCAGATGGTGATAAAGGCCGCGCAGTCAGCATGGCAATTGCTTTTGGCGACGCGTTTGAGGCGCTATCAGCGTATCGCGGTGTCAGTATTGCTGTCATCAACGGCTATGCGATGGGTGGCGGACTGGAGTGTGCGCTGGCCTGTGATATTCGTATTGCAGAAGAGCATGCCCAAATGGCATTACCTGAAACGGGCGTCGGCTTATTACCATGTGCCGGCGGTACACAAAATCTAACGGCTTTAGTGGGTGAAGGCTGGGCAAAGCGCATGATATTGTGCGGTGAGCGCGTGGATGCAGGAGCGGCGTTACGTATTGGCCTCGTTGAAGAAGTTGTTGCCAAAGGAGAGGGATTAAAAGCGGCACAAGCATTAGCACAAAAAGTTGCGAAGCAATCTCCTGTCGCTGTCAGCTATTCTAAACAGCTTATTCAAGCTGCGAGAAACACGCCACCTGCACAAAATCTCATATATGAGCGCGAAGCATTTGTTAAGTTATTCGATACCAAGGATCAGCGTGAAGGCGTGCAAGCGTTCTTAGAGAAGCGTAAACCTCATTGGCAGAACAAATAGTCTGTAGGTAAGATGTCCTAACAGTCGTTTTACTCATTTTAATTTTTGCAGGTATCTTTTATGACAGTAGTTATATCAACAGCAGACAATAAGCAAGCAGTCACAGTAAGCACAGCGCAAAAGTCGCCAGTATTGTTTAGCACTGAATCGACAGATTGTGGTCATTTGATTGGGGTCATGACGCTCAATACGCCCAAATCTCTCAATGCGCTGAGTGTTGATATGTGCAAATTATTATCACAGCAGCTAGATGCGTGGGCAAGTGATGCACGGATAGTCGCTCTGGTATTAAAAGGGGCAGGCGACAAGGCTTTTTGTGCGGGTGGTGATATTCGTAAGCTGTATGACAGTATGTCGACCAGTGCGCCGTTACCAAATCCTTATGCGACAGAGTTTTTTAGTCATGAGTATAGCCTCTATCGCCAGATGCATTTTTACGCCAAGCCGATAATACTTTGGGGTGATGGCATCATCATGGGCGGCGGTATGGGACTGATGGCAGCTTGTAGCCATCGCCTAGTCACAGAGCGTACACGTTTTGCGATGCCAGAAGTGACTATCGGACTATTTCCTGATGCTTCCGGCAGTTGGTTTTTGCAGAATATGCCTGCCAAAACAGGGTTGTTTTTGGGCTTAACAGGAGCGATGTGTAATGGCAATGATGCGCTGTTGGCCAATCTAGCAGAGTATGCCGTTGCTAGTAATGCTTATGATGCTGTCATACAAAGTTTAAAACAGAGTGACTGGCAATTAGCTGCTAGTAGTACAGACAAGTGCGATAGCAACAGCGCTCATGGTATCGTTAGCCGTGCACTTGCCGCGCAATCAGGCACTGAACTGCCACCTAGCAATTTAGCAAAATACTGGCAACCTATTCAGCAGTTGATGAATAGCGGTAGCTTGGGAGATATCGATACCATATTGCAAAGCGATGAAGCGCTCGCACAGTTAGATGTTGATTTTGCAGCTGATAATTGGGTGCAGCGAGCAGTAGCTACTTATCGACATGGTTGTCCTGTTACCGTTGCTTTAACTTATGCGCTGTATCATAAAGTGCCTGAGCTATCGTTAGAGCAGGTTTTATATCTAGAAACCAACGTGGCTGTACATTGTGCGGCCAATCCCGACTTTAAAGAAGGGGTACGTGCGCTACTCATCGATAAAGATAGAAGTCCGCAGTGGTCGCGTTCATTAGCCGATTGTCTTGATACAAAAGGACAAGCATATATTCAACAGCACTTTGCAAACCCTTATGCGACAGGCGAACACCCTTTTGACGATTGGCTAGGTAGTGAAGCAGCAGGCAACCAGTTTGTCCGCTAACCAATCAAATCACCCATTTGATTGGTATTAACTAAACCTACCACACTAAATGACATGACGTACATGATACACAAGCATGCGTCATACTGATTATATAACCATCAAGGAATGATGAGATGAATACACAGGATGTAAATGCTGCCGACAGTAGCAGTGCAAAGCCAAATATTGCTTTTATTGGGCTTGGTAACATGGGCGCACCGATGGCGGAGAACTTGTTAAAAGCAGGTTATGCGTTGTCTGTCTATGATTTGTCTAAAGATGCGACACAGCGATTACAGCAAGCAGGTGCTAAGGTGGCGGATAGTCCTAAAGGGGCTGCAAGCAATGCACAAGTCGTCATTAGCATGTTGCCCGCTGGCAAGCATGTCCATTCTGTCTATCTAGGTGACATGGGCTTAGGAGAGAGTAAAAGCAAGGGTCTACTTTCAGAACTACCGCAGGGCACATTGGTTATTGATAGTAGTACCATCGCTGCTGCTGATGCAAGGATAGTGGCGGAGGCCGCGAGTCAGGCAGGTATAGACTTTTTAGATGCGCCAGTCTCTGGTGGTACGGGCGGCGCTATCGCAGGCAGTTTGACTTTCATCGTGGGTGGCAGTGCTGATGCATTTGCAAAGGCAGAGCCAATACTGGCGGTCATGGGAAAAAATATCTTTCACGCTGGCGAGCATGGTGCCGGACAAGTCGCAAAAATCTGTAATAATCTGCTGTTAGGTATTCTCATGGCTGGAACAGCAGAGGCGATTAATTTGGGCGTCAAAAACGGCCTAGATCCCAAGGTGCTCTCAGATATTATGCTACAAAGCTCAGGTCGAAACTGGACGTTAGAAGTATATAATCCTTACCCGAAAGTCATGGATAATGTACCATCGAGCAATGGCTATCAAGGTGGCTTTATGACTAAGCTGATGCAAAAAGACCTTAATCTGGCTTTGCAAACCGCTCAGAATACAAATGTTAATACACCGATGGGAGCCAAGGCCACAGAGTTGTATGAAGCACATACAGTTGAAAATGGCGATAGAGATTTTTCTAGTATTATGGCGCTTCACGACAGCTCGGTACTCTCTTAGCACCAATCTCAAAAAGTAAGATTAACGGTATCAAACTGGTTTAGTCTACAAAGGCATAGTATTTGACACATTATAAAGATGGGTTCAACTATATAAGAAGGCCTGCGCTAAGATATTAGTGCAGGCCTTTTTTTAATTGTTTAACGACTACCACTGGTAACGATCACCGCTTTAGCTTTGTAGTTCATATACGAGAGACTGAATGTCTTGTGCTGCTGTTTGTAATCGTGGCACATGTGTTAACAGCTCATCTAACGATAGACGTACGGTAGGCGCATGAATATATAGCGAGGCCAGATAGCGTGACTTTTTATCCAAGATAGGTACGGATACGGCTACCATTTCAGAGATAAACTCTTCATTATCGATACCCACGCCTGTCTCAGCAATACGATCCAGTTCCTCGTTTAACGCACCAATATCAGTAATGGTGTTTTTGGTGAATTTATCTAATGGCAGACCTTGTAGTATCTTGTTGCGACTGGTGGTAGATAACTGACTTAAATACAGCTTACCAGTAGCAGTGCACCACATAGGGGATTTCGCACCTACTGGAAGATAAATCTGTAGTGGTAAAGGCGTCTGTGCACGGTTGGTGTAGAGCATGTCCATATGATAAGGAATAGCAATACCGCAAGTTTCTTTTAATTCTTCCACCAGTTTATGCAAGACGACTTGTCTTTCATTAAAAAATTGGCGTTGCTGCCACAGCTCGACACTTAAGTTGCGTACTCGCTTACCAGGGATAATACCACCACCTATATCAACCGTCACAAACCCTTCATCGACCAAGTTTTGGATCAGTCGGTGAATGGTTGGCTTGGGGATGTCTAGCTGTTGTGATAACTCAAGTGGCGAAAGTGGCTTAGAAGCGTAGGATACTGCCTCGATGATTTCTAAAACACGGGTGATTGACGATACTTTAGGCATATAAGACACTCAATAATATTAAAAACAATATAGTAGGAAATACCACGATTTGTTAATCAGCAAGATAGTAGGTAGTAGTAAAAAAATAAATTTGTGACATATTTATTACTACTTCTAATTTAGCATAATATCAAGTTCAAACAAGTGTTAGATAACCTATCTAATAGCCTGATGTAGCAATATTCGTATCATCTGTTTATGTATCTCAAATTGTGTTTGAAGTAATAATAGCTACACTAACTCACAAAGCATAACAAATCGTAGTAATAAGCTATATAACTATTATTGAGTTAGACAGTGAAGTGTCACACTATGGTGACATGTTTTGTAATACCTTTACATAAACATTAAGCTGTCCGATATCGATGTTTACGCTATTAAGTTGCTGTAAGAGTGTTGTGTAACAGAAACTAAGAGTTTTACGGATTGATGTAGTAATTATTACAAGACCTATGCAATCTTTACATAACGGCAAATAAAAAGCGCATCTATAGGGATGACTTTACGAGCCAGAATTGTTTTAATCTGCTCAACAAAATGATTGATATCAAAATCTGAACTGTCATTTTTTTACGGGAGATTTATCCCATACTTTTAGGAGAGGATTAATGAGAATTATCAAATTAACTGCTATTTCTGCTGCTGTTCTAGCATCAACTGCTGCTTTAGCTGCTGAGCCAGTTGTCGTTGTTGATGAAGCTGATGCAAGCGTATATGAAGCAGAGCCAGTTGCTGTTGCTTATGAAGCAGAGCCTGCTTATCAAGCTGAAGCTACCAACCAAAATACGAATACAGGTGTTATCGGTAAAACTGCTGGTGCTGTTCGCAACACTACTGGTGCAGTCGTTGGTGGTACCAAGACACTTTTCAATACAGCAGTGAATCCAGCCGCTGTTAGTGCTGAAGTTGGTACGCTAGGTTATGGTGCTAATGTTGGTTGGGCACTAAACGAAAATACTGAATTACAAGCTGGTTGGGCCGGTGGCGATGTTGCTGACCTATTCGGTGGTGATTTTGACGCTGACGATGTAAATTATGATGTTGATGCAGACTTCAGCAACCCTTACATAGGTGTGCAACTACGTCCTACTGGTAACTGGTTTACAGTTGGTGGTGGTATCATCGTACCTGACAACGATTTTGATGTAACTGCTAATGCAGAAGGCCCTAACTATAGAATTGATAATATTGATTATAATGCTAGCGAGACTGGAACATTATCAGGCACGATGGAGCATCGTAACAAAGTAGCACCTTACGCAACTATCGGTTTCCGTCCTAACATTACCAATAATTGGGGTGTGTTCGGCGAAATCGGTGCTGCTTATATGGGCAAAACTGATGCTACTGTTGTTTCAAGCAATGCAACTGGTAACGTTAAAGCTACAACTGTAAGTGGTACTACTACCGTGACAGGCGATGATGTTGCTAAAGCTGCTGAAAAAGAGCTTGAAGATAAAGATTGGCTAGAGTGGATGCCAATTGTAAAAGTTGGTGCAACTTACCGTTTCTAATCTAGTCACAGTCTAAAGACTGTCATTAGATGCAGAGTAAACAAAAAAACGATCCTTTTTAGGGTCGTTTTTTTGCGTTTAAAATAAAGTGAAAATCATTGTTCAATGCACCAGGATTATTGTCTACTTAAAAAACAACGATCGTTTGTTGCGTCGATAAAACAGCGATTTGGTATGATAATTTATGGTCTGTTATGACAGTCAAAGAGGGCTGTTTTTCCATGGCAACAATTAAGTCATTAATAAGGTAGGCGTAGTCGATGCCCAAACCCTGTGCCAGAGTGTATTGATAAATCTTAATAAAGCTCTCTTTTATTTGCCATAGCAGTTTAGCGATTATGTCGCGTTGCGTCATGGGTAATGATTGTAAGATTGCAATCTCGCTGTCTGAGTAAAATCGTTTTGCAACATGCCATGCGACATTGTTGTTCTCTACATCCACACCTATAGGACGATGAGGGCTAATCACCACAGCGACGGTACTACTTAATGGTACATTGATGGTTTGATTTGTATTTTCGTTGAGCTTGCTGTTACTTTTATTGCCTGTATGACTAAAGCACACATAGTGTCCAGCCTTGGCAAGACGATACGGAAAGTTGGACTCATCTAACGTATCGCTAAGCGCTAGATGATCTAGTAATTGCTGTAACAACAGACGTACGCCTTGACGCTGTCGTTGGCGTTGGGTGCGAGCGATATCACCTACTGATAAATTAGCTGATGGTAGATGATATTGCCAACTACATTTATCCCATGTGTCAGTATTGATATATGTAGAATTGATATATGAAGCGTTACCAGTTGGCTGCCTCAATGATTTGTCCCACCAATCTTGATGTCTAAAGTATGAGATTTCTCTCACCTGTGCGGTGGCACACCAAGTCATGGGCTGGAGCTGAGTAAATTGAATATGCGTCAAGCGTAAGGTTGGCATTATGAGTTATATCGGTTAGTAGAAATTTGGTTTGATAGTACGTAAAAAGCCCAGCAATATAATATCGCTGGGCTTTTATAAATCAAGTTAAGCTTACTTGATTCTGATCGACTTTACGACTCTTAGTAAGACAATTCAGCACGGCGGTTTTGTGCATAAGCGGCTTCAGTATTACCCGCAGCAGCAGGGCGCTCTTCGCCGTAACTGATGACACGGATATTATTTGCAGAAACGCCTTGAGCAGCAAGGTAGTTACGTGCTGCTTGGGCACGGCGTTCGCCTAATGCGATGTTATATTCACGGCTACCGCGCTCATCAGTGTTACCTGCGATGACAAGACTTGCTGATGGGTTTGAGCGCAGTAAGTTTGCATGTTGATTCAGAACACTGGCTGCTTGAGCTGTGATGTTGCTGCTATCGAAGTCAAAATAAACAACGGCTTGTAGGTTCTGAGCACTAGCAATAATAGCGTTTGAGTTATTCATTGAAATAGCACCATTGTAGCCACTTTGGCCACCTGGAATACCTAGTGGAGCCACTACAACTTCAGAGGTGGCGCTTTTGGTCGCACAACCTGTAATAGCCACAGCACTTGATAACACAGCTAGAACGGCGATCTTAGAAAAATTAATTGACATACTGAGCTCCTAAAATTTTAATTAAATTTGTTTTTTTGAACTGCTTAGGATAAAACTTAGGCAATTGCTATCTATAATATACTAAATGTTACTTTATGTAATTAGTTTTACTGTAAATAATTCTAGAATTTACATATAGATATAAAGCCTGCTACCAGCGGTGCTTCCCCCAGTTTTCAGGGTTGGCCCAGTAGTCAGCATTCAGCCAATTTGGTAGTTGTTTATAGTCATATAAATTAAATTGCCAAAGTGTGGTCGTTGCTGATGATGGTACGTTTGATTCGACTGATTCAGTTTGATTAACGATTGTCATTTCTTCAGGTTTTTCGCTCAATATATCAAATGGCGTAAAGCCATAGGGTTTTAGGTCGGCGGTGTCGTTGATAGCAATAAGTAGATGTGCCGCATAAAGATCACGATAGCGCATCAATAACGGAATATAATGCTGCAGGCGTTCCACTGATAAAGTAGGGAGCCAAAAACAGGCGAGTTCATAACGTTCAGGTGTTTGTTGTTTGGTAAGCTCTAATAGAGTTACGATTTGTAATGTATCAGAATTTGCTATTGCGACGTCATTTTTTTGATGATGCAAGTAATTTTCGAGTTGCGCTTTTACAGCTGACTGTGCATTTTTGTCCTCTACCACCCACAATAACTCCGTAATGTCAAAAGTCTGATCAGTCGTTTTGGGAGTCTCTTCTTGTATGGCTAATGATGGTAGCAGAGCATCAACGTAATTGATTAATAATGGTAGTGTAATATCTGAGCGGCTGGTAGCGTGCTTTGTCATATAATAGACCGTTTATAGAAAGTGAGTCATAGGTGAGTCTATTAAATCATTTTAATCATTATTATCCAATCACTGATTTATGCTGTTAGCTCTATTGCTTCACTAGGTATATCGTAACTGATGAACATAATAATATTGAGATATACACTTGAAATTTGGTAGTTTAGGTCAATTTAGTTATAAGTCTAGTCAGTCCTAATACCAGTACCAACGTCAGTAACCGTACCAACACCAATTTTATATTTATATCATAAAAAATAATAGGAACTCATATGTCTACTGCTGAAACCGCTGCTCAAATTATCAATCCTGAGATGCCTGATGTACCACCAACTGCACCGAGCAAAATCAATTTAAAAGACTATCAAAAGCCCAGCTTCGATGTCGAAACGGTTGATTTAGATATTCAGTTGTTTACAGAGTATGCGAAAGTCAGTAGTACGCTAAAAATGGTTCGTCAAACGGCGGGTGAACTGGTGTTATTTGGGGAGGATTTAGAGCTACTGACTATCAGCATGAATGGTAATGCTTTGACTACTGAGAACTATAAACAAGAAGACGGTAAGCTAATAATAGCGGACGCCCCTGATGCAGTAACGTTAGATATTGAAGTACGCATCTGTCCGCAGACCAATACTGCACTTGAAGGGTTGTACATGGCGGGTAGTGGTGACGATACTATGTTTGTCACGCAATGCGAGCCAGAAGGCTTTCGAAAGATTACTTTTTATCCCGACCGCCCTGATGTGTTAGCGATATTTACCACGCGTCTGGAGGCGGATAAGCGTTACCCAACACTACTGGCCAATGGTAACTTGGTGGAAGCAGGTGAGGTTACAGATGCGCCAGATCGTCATTACGCCATTTGGCATGATCCAACCAATAAGCCAAGCTATTTGTTTGCTTGTGTCGTCGCTGACTTGGATGTATTGACGGACACTTATACGACGAGTGAAGGCCGAGAGGTGGCGCTTGAGCTATATGCAAAATCTGCTGATATTGATAAGTGTGATGTCGGTATGCAAGCGCTAAAAGATGCCATGGAGTGGGACGAGGTCAATTATGGCCGCGCGTATGACTTAGATCGTTATATGATCGTCGCGGTTAGTCAATTTAATATGGGGGCGATGGAAAATAAAGGTTTGAACATTTTTAATACAGCCTGTGTATTGTCCAGTCCTGAAACGACGACTGATTCACGGAGTTTTAGCGTCAAGGCCATTATTGCTCATGAGTATTTCCATAACTGGACAGGCAATCGTATCACCTGCCGTGATTGGTTCCAATTGTGCCTAAAAGAAGGCTTTACCGTTTATCGCGATCAATCGTTTTCAGCAGATCAACAGTCGAGCGCTGTACAGCGTATTGATGATGTCGCGACATTGCGTGCGCATCAGTTTGCAGAAGATGCCGGACCGTTGGCACACCCTGTACGCCCTGAGAGTTTTGTGGAGATTAATAACTTTTACACGACGACTGTCTATGAGAAGGGTGCTGAAATTGTGCGTATGATTGCCAATACGCTAGGACCAGATGATTTTCGTAAAGGAACGGATGAGTACTTCCGCCGCTATGACGGTCAGGCCGTGACGGTTGAAGACTTTTTATCGGCGCTCAGTATTACCGATAGCAAAATTGAAGGCTTTATTGACTGGTATCGTCAGCCAGGTACGCCAGTCGTCTCTGGTCATCAAGACTACGATAGCGCAGCGCAGACATTGACCATTACACTCAGTCAGCAGACCCGTCATGTCAGTGGTTTTGATGCACCAAAACCATTGCCTATTCCGGTTGCGACCGCATTATTTGATCAAGAGTCCGGTGATATTATTGCGGAGCGTATGCTCTTGTTAAATCAGGCTACACAAACCTTTAGTTTTGAAAATGTGACTAGCGAACCAGTCGTGTCATTGCTGCGTGATTTCAGTGCACCAGTACAGCTTAGTTATGATTATCAAGACAAAGATTTGGCATTTTTACTTCAGCATGAGACCAATGGTTTTAATCGCTGGCAAGTAACACAAATGCTGGTCAATCGTATTTTATTACAAGGCAAGGGTGCGAAAAGCAGTCCTGAAGTATATCTACAAGCATTGGCTCAGACGTTACCTGAGCTAGCTGCTAATGATGCGATGCTTGCAGCGCGTTTGCTTGATATTCCATCAGCCCAAGAGCTGGCGTCGGCTATCCACAGTAATTATGATCCAGCCGTAGTCAAAGCACAGCGTGAGGGCTTGTATCAGAAATTGGCAGAGACGTTAAAAGATCAATGGCAAACGCTTTATGAGCAGTTGCCTATGCAGTCTTATGAAGACAGTGCAGCCGCCCGTGGCACTCGTGCCTTGCGAAACGTGGTATTAGATATGGCGCTGACGGCGCAAGTCAAAGATGCAGCGGCATGGGCACAGCAGCAGTACGATAATGCGAGCTGTATGACTGAGCGTTTTGGCGCATTAAAAGCCATGGTCAATCATCAAGTTGAAAATGCTGAGAGCTACTTAGCAGATTTCTATGAGCGCTTTCAAGCCAATGATTTGGTCATCGATTTGTGGTTCAGTGTGCAAGCGTCTGCTGATACTGTTACGCCTGATACCATTGAGTCGTTGATCGCTCATGCTGATTTTGATTGGAATACACCCAATCGAGTACGCTCAGTTATCAGTGCTTTTACGTCACAGCCAACGGCGCTGTGGACAGCAGAAGGCTTGAGTCTCTATACAGGCGTGATTAAAAAGCTAGATGATTCTAACCCCGTTTTAGCCTCACGTTTGGTACAAGTATTGGCACGCTGGAACACGTTGGCTGAACCACTTCGTCAAATGGCGCATGAGCAATTGATGGATTTGCAAAAACAAGCTTCATCAAAGCATGTACTAGAAAGCTTAAACAGCGTATTAGGCTCAGCAAGTGAGTAGGGTGTAATGATATCAAGACCTGCCATAAACACAAAAATGACGATTGACAACATGAGCCTTATTTAATTGTCATTTTTGTGACTGGTATGAAGTATTTTATCAGTGCATACGCATCAAAAACCCCGCCCGACATAAAAATGTCGGGCGGGGTTTTTTAGGTATTCAATAACGGTTTGTGAGGACGATTAACGGTTAGGCAATACGTCTTTTACCATATCGCGTAGATTGTATAATGCAGTCACTGTGCTATCCCAATCTAAGCAACCGTCAGTGATAGACTTGCCATACTCGAGCTGACTTAAATCAGTCGTTAGTTTCTGATTACCACCTTTTAAGTGGCTCTCAACCATCATACCAATAATAGATTTGTTGCCATTTTGGATTTGTTCAGCGACGTTATTAATAACCATAGGCTGTAGGTACGGGTCTTTGCCAGAGTTAGCATGACTTGAGTCAATCATAATCTTGCCACTGGTTTTGCCTTTAGCCAGTGCGTTTTCTGCTTCAGAAACCGCCGTCTCATCATAGTTAGGTTTACCATTACCACCACGTAATACCACGTGTGCATATGGGTTGCCTTTAGATTTGATGATAGATACTTTGCCGTCTGATGACAGACCTAAGAAGCTATGACCTGCTTTTACGGCTTGCATCGCGTTGACGGCGACAGTCATGCCACCATCAGTACCGTTTTTAAAGCCCACTGGGCACGATAGACCAGAGCTCATTTCGCGGTGAGTTTGGCTCTCAGTTGTGCGTGCGCCAATCGCTGACCAGCTAATCAAATCTTGCATGTACTGCGGGGTGTTTGGGTCTAATGCCTCCGTCGCACAAGGCAATCCTTTTTCATTCAAATCCAGTAGCAGCTTACGAGCCATACGTAGGCCTTTTTCGATATCGAAACTGTCATTCATATCAGGGTCGTTAATCATACCTTTCCAACCAACGGTAGTACGCGGCTTTTCAAAATATACACGCATAACCACAAAGATACTGTCTTCGATTTCTTTTGCCAATACTGCCAAACGATCGGCATATTCGTGGGCGGCTTTGATATCGTGGATAGAACAAGGACCGATGACTACAAACAGGCGTTTGTCTTTACCATCCAAGATATCTTGGATGGTATTTCGACCTTTTAAAACCGTTTGATAGGCTTTGTCTGATAAAGGTAGCTCAGTTTTTAGCTCAGCTGGAGTGACTAAGGGGATGAATTGTTCAATGTTCACGTCATCAATATCTGCATTATGGGTAGCTGGTGTCGTCATGATTATATCGTCTAGCTAAATTATAGGAACAATCATTATGCGGACAAAACAAGCGGTTGACAAGGGTAGTCGATGAGTTTATTGACTCATAACTGGAATGATAAAAACAAAACTTAGTTATACTTGTATCTTTTTCATCTTGAATTGGCATCTATCGATAGCAAACTTCTATTTATTATAAAATACAAACGTTGCCTTTAAATCACTATAACACTACTTTTATCAGCTAATTTAGCTATTTATACCATCGTCACGTATGATGGCAACATAAATGGTATTTCTGGTGTCTTGCATGTTCGTGGATGACAGGATGTTAGTGCAGAGAATATCTTATAATACGATTTATTTATCATTTACCTTATTTTGATAAACCACTATATTTTTACTATTTCAATATTGAGAGCGTGTCATGACAGATTTTGCAACACCTGATACACATACTGGTCTAGCAGCACAGACAGGGGCTAATCCTCAGCTTTCTGAGTTGACGGCCGGGCCACTAGTCATCGGTATCGTTGCAGGCGAAGTTTCAGGTGACAGCTTGGGTGCAGATTTTATGCAGCAGATGAATAACTTGCGCGATGATATTGTCTGGGTAGGTGTGGGCGGTAGCAAGATGCAAGCGCAAGGGCTACAAAGCATCTTTCCTTTGTCACGTTTGGCAGTGATGGGTTTAGTAGAAGTCATGTCACAGCTACCTGATTTGCTAAAAGCGCGGCGTGAGTTGTTGAGCGCATTTAAATTGGTTGATATCGATTGGTTTGTCGGTATTGATGCACCTGATTTTAATCTTAGAGTGTCTAAAAAATTAAAGCCACAAGGCATATTTTGTGTGCAGTATGTCAGCCCTTCTATTTGGGCGTGGCGCGAGTCGCGTATTCATAATATTAAAGCCGCGACCAACCTAGTGCTTTGCCTATTTCCCTTTGAGCTATCCGTATATGAGCGCCATAATCATCCTGCCATCTGTGTTGGTCATCCGCTACTGCACACCATTGATCAGACAGTGTTAGAGGTTCCAATCAATCAGCGCCGTAGCGAGTTGGTTTGGCACAATGATGGCTTACAACAGTTTTTTGTTGAACGATTTGATGATGTTAGCCAGCTGATCTGTGTGATGCCAGGCTCTAGACGCGGAGAGATTACGGCTATTTTGCCATTGATGTTAGATGGTATTCAAAAGCTCATACTGCTAGATCCTAAGCTGTGTTTTATCATTCCAACGGTTGACCAAAATCATCAATATATTGTTCAAGAGGTAATAGACAAACGCTCAGAGCAGCTTCGTGCCGCAATCGTCGTGGTATACGACGATAGCCAGCCAACATTTAGTCAGCAGGCGATGGCTGCATCAGATATTGTGATGCTAGCATCTGGTACGGCAACGTTAGAAGCAATGCTATTGGAACGGCCAATGGTGGTGGTTTATCAATTAAACAAGCTAACTTATCAGATAGCCAAACGCTTAGTGAAAGTGCCTTATGTGGCACTGCCCAACATCTTGGCGGGTACTGCAATCGTTCCTGAGCTGATTCAAGAGCAGGCAAGTGGCAATAATATTTGTCGTACGGTCATGCGCTTATTACAACCACGTGCCTATGCTGAGCAACTAAACGACCTCGTGGCTACGAAGCAATCGCTGCAACAGCAGAGTAACCATAGCCCCGCCAATAGCGTGATTGAGCAATGGTTTATGCAAGAGAATAATTAGGGTATGTTCTCAACACCTACTATATTTTAAATGATCTAAGCATGATTAGATTTTTATCACCATTTTCTAAGTGGGTCGCATCCTAGGGCGTGTCCTCAATTCAAACGAGTGTCCTCTAAATGGGCTAAAAATAGCTAAATTTTGTCAAACATCGTCAAATAGTTGGTCAATATCTTGATATTATCTGCACTATTTTCCTCATTTGACGGCAATTTATCTCATTTTTATCACCATTTTTAAAATGAGGACACGCCCTAATACAAATGAGATTAATTGACTATTTTGATAAAAAGACATCACATGACTATGAATAATCAGCACTGTACTGAAAGCACTATGACACCGATTGAAATGAGTATTCAGGCAATTGATGTTAAAGGTCAATATATCCAATTGGCAGCGCCCATTCATTTATTTGGGCAACTTAATGTCGCTGAGCTGCTTGCTCAATATTCGAGCACTACCAGCCCAGAATCAACACAGCCAGCACTACAGATTGGTGTTGATGAGGCAGGACGTGGGCCATTGCTGGGTAGTGTCAATGTTGCCGCTGCGATATTACCAGCGAGTTGGTCAGGATTGATAGAAGATCACCCGCTTGAGAGTACACCGCTATCCATACTGACAGACTCTAAAAAGTTGAGTGAAAAAAAACGAGACGTCCTGTATCCATTGGTTCAGCAGTATGCAGTGGGCTATGTCGTCGCTAATATCCCTGCTGCGGTCATCGATCAGGTCAATATATTGCAAGCGACCATGCTAGGGATGCGCCTATGTATCGAAACATTGATAGAAGTGGTTGCTCAGCATTTTGCCATGGTTTTTGAGGTGGAGGTAGCTGCTGTTAATCCGTTGCAAGTTGAGGTGCTATTCGATGGTAATCGTTGCCCAGAACTAAATTACGCTAACCTCAGTAAGTTTGGCGTAGGGCAAGCGAATATTGATTGCCAAGCTTGGGTGAAGGGCGATGCGCGCCATACTGCCATTGCTGCTGCCAGTATATTGGCAAAAGTGAGCCGTGATCAAGCAATGTATGCACTCGATGCTCAGTTCCCAAAGTACGGGATTGCGAAGCACAAAGGTTATCCGACGCGTGCACACATGGAGGCGATTGAAAAACATGGCGTATTACCTGAGCATAGGCGTAGCTTTGCACCTGTTCGCAAAGTGCTAGAAAATTAGGGCGTATTCTTATCGTCAATATCCTAGGTGCTTTGGTGTTCAAAACGCCTTTACGTTAAAAGTGCGCTTATGTCAAAAATGCTTTTATATTAATGACGATTAACGTACGTTAATCTTTAAAACGACGAGTTTGGTTTTTGTAAAAACACTTCTTCCTCATAGGTGGATTCGCGATCTAACGTATTGTTACGATGAGGATAACGTCCAAACTTATCAATGATTTCTTTATGGCGATGTTCAAAGTCTAGAGTCGTCGCATCGTCTAGCTTTTGAAATAGCGGTAGATAGCGATCGTGAATGATTGCTGATTCGGAATGCATAAATGGCATAATCATAAACTTACGCCACTCCATCGGCAGCGTATCAAAGTAGGGCTGTTGAATAGCTTCTTGTGCCAGAACGACTGCCATACCATCCTGTGCAAAGGCAGTCGTTTGTCCGCGATACAGGTTACGTGAAAACTGATCTAAAATAATGATTTCTGCTAATCGTCCCGCCAATGCTGTGATAGCGCTATTATCATCTGTAGACAGTTCAACGGTCCGCCACGGTCCGCATTCACCAAGTTTTGCCGCCTGCCAAATATCGTTAAACCTACTTTTTATTTGTTTGTCAAAGTGGCTGTTTTGTTTGAACCAATAAGGCTCGTTTCTTTTGTCAAACCAAAAGTCTAAGACAGCGCGCGCATCAGGATTGAGATGGCTCAAATCAATATCTTTTGGAGTTAATTGGGATGCTTGAGTCTTGCTCATTGATGATGAGTAATCAGTTGAAAGTGCCATAAGCTATTCTAATCATGATGAATTTAGTCTACTATAGCGAAAAATATTATGCGCTACTGTTATCAAATGCTATCGGGTGCACCATCATGAATACATCGTCTACCAATCCAACTTTTACCAAATCTACCAGCCAGTCTATCAACGTGCCAACGCCGTACTACTTACTCGATGAAGCGGCCATCGTTGCCAATATGCAAATCATTGCAAGGTTATGCGAGCTGTCCGGTGCAAAGGCATTATTAGCACTGAAATGCTTTGCCACATGGGGCGTGTTCGATATTATGCAGCCTTATCTGCATGGTACGACTTCGTCATCACTCAATGAAGTCCGTCTGGGCTATGAGACTTTTGGCAATAATGATGATGCGAGTAGCAAAGACAAAAAAGAGACACATGCTTATAGTGTGGCCTATAGTGCAGATGAGATGCCTGAGGTATTAAAATACGCGGATAAGATCATCTTTAACTCAATCTCGCAGCTCAATGCTTTTAGCGAGCAGGCACGTGCGCAAGACATTCCTGTCGGCCTGCGTTTAAATCCAAAAACCAGTAACTCGTCGTTTATTATCGCTGATCCTGCTCGTCCTTTTAGTCGTCTAGGCGAGCACGATAAAGATAAAATCACCGCAGTACTTGGTGACATTACTGGCGTTATGATTCATAACAACTGTGAAAATGACAGCTTTGAAGCGTTTAGCGAAAGTCTGGCAGATATTGAAAACAGATTTGGCGATATTCTGGCGCAATTAGAGTGGGTAAGCTTAGGCGGCGGTATCCACTTTATCGCGCCTGATTATCCACTAGAAAAGCTCGCTGAAAGGTTAAAAGGATTTAGCGAACAATATGGCGTGCAAGTCTACCTTGAGCCGGGTGAAGCGAGCATTCATGGCGCTGGCTCGCTAGTCACGACCGTACTAGACACCATGCATAACGAAAAAAACTTGGCCGTGGTTGATGCTTCTATTGAAGCGCATATGCTAGATTTACTGATTTATCGTGAGTCTGCGCCTATTACAGCCATTAACGATGCGTCTATCTCAGCCTTGCCTGTCAACCTCGATGAAACAGAGGATATGTCAGAAAACACCATTGTTTATGGTCGTTCTTGTTTGGCAGGAGATATCTTTGGTGAGTATGATTTGCCAAATAATTTACAGATAGGCGATCAGATTAGCTTTGGTAATGCGGCAGGTTATACCATGGTAAAGAAAAACTGGTTTAACGGTGTTAACATGCCCGCTATTGTCATTCGTCGCCTTGATGGTAGGATTGATGTGCAGCGTGAGTTTGATTATCAAGATTATAAGGCCAGCTTGTCTTAATATTCAGAATGGAGTTTTAGCATCATATTTACATTGTTAATAAGATTGCTGTTCATTCATGAATTTTTGCCAAAAAGAGATTAAAAAATTGTTATAATCGCCTCGGGCAAATATCCATTAGTAAAAAATGGCATTTGCCCGACGGGTGCGTGGGTTTTCCTCGGTCTTCCTTTTTAATTCACGCATATCATTCACTCGTTTCTGTTTTGCATAGCCGCTATCAATGGTATCGACAGGGACACAAAGGAGGATTGTTCATTGAACACAAACCAACAAGCTACAACCAACAAAAAAGACGTACTTATCATTGGAGCAGGCGGTGTCGCTCAAGTAGTTGCGCATAAATGTGCCATGCATAATGACGTGCTCGGTAATATTCATATTGCCTCACGCACCAAAGATAAGTGTGATGCCATCGCTAAAAGTGTGCAGGACAAAGGCAGCTTCAAGCAGCCAGCGACTTTGCATACGCACCAAATCGATGCCATGGATATCCCTGCGCTGATACAGCTGATAAAAGACACAGGCATCCAAATCGTTATCAACGTTGGCTCACCTTTTTTGAATATGAGTGTACTAGAAGCTTGTATCGAAACAGAAGTTGCTTATATTGATACGGCTATTCATGAAGATCCGCGCAAGATTTGCGAGACGCCGCCATGGTACAACAACTATGAATGGCAGCGTAAGCAGCGCTGTGCCGACAATAAAATCACCGCTATCTTAGGTGCAGGATTCGATCCCGGTATGGTCAACGCTTATGCGCGTCTTGGCTATGACATGATGGATGCAGGCTCGGTCACAGACATCGATATTATCGATATCAATGCTGGTAGCCATGGCAAATATTTCGCTACTAACTTTGATCCTGAGATTAATTTCCGTGAATTTACGGGTACGGTTTACTCTTGGCAAGATAGCAAATGGCAGTCTAATAAAATGTTTGAAGTCAAACGTACTGATGACTTGCCAGTGGTCGGTATGCAAAACAGCTATCTGAGCGGACATGATGAGATTCACTCGTTATCGGCCAACTTAGACGTACCAAACATTCGCTTTTGGATGGGTTTTGGTGAGCACTATATCAATGTCTTTACCGTGCTTCAAAGCTTAGGTTTATTGTCTGAACAGCCTGTTATGACCGCTGAAGGGCAAGAAGTCATCCCGCTAAAAGTGGTGAAAGCCGTACTACCAGACCCTAGCTCTTTAGCAGCAGAATATACTGGCAAGACTTGTATCGGTGACAAGGTCAAAGGCAAGATAGATGGCGTAGATAGCGAAGTATTTATCTATAATGTCTCTGATCACAAAGAAGCCTATGAGGCGATGGGTAGCCAAGGCATTTCTTATACTGCCGGTGTGCCACCTGTCGCAGCTGCCATGCTTATTGCTACGGGTGAGTGGGATGCAGGCAAGATGGTCAACGTCGAAGAACTGGACGCCAAACCACTTATCAACCTATTGAATAAGATTGGTTTGCCAACTCGTATCAAAGACGAGAATGGTGATAGAGCGCTTGAGTTTGATATCTAGTTAGTCATAATCTGTATTCGAAAGCCACTCTAACTCAATAGTGAGTCAGAGGGGCTTTTTTTGTTTTTACATGCTCGAAACTAAGCAAAGATGAATTATTGTTAACCCCAATTCGGGATAAGGGCTCAAAAAAAAGAT
>NZ_JBQSXG010000042.1:0-25275 GCF_052378005.1 Psychrobacter sp. AOP31-B2-9 | reverse complement strand
TGATACTGGTAATCTTATGTTATTACGCTTATCTGTTTTATGCACGCTCTCTATGAGTGCAATTTCATTTTCTCATGCAGTCGATAAGGTATTGCCAAAGTCGCTGATTATTGATTTAGTAGAGCGTCATTGTTCTTTTCCAAAACCAAATCCTCATGTATCGGCTGATCTTGAATATGATTGTGCAGATAATTATGACGATGCTGATAGCACTGAGCAAAGCATGAATTATAGTCTGAGGTTATTGCCTTTGATAGTGAAGGACTTCAATCATGATGGAGTTGAAGATTTAGCATTAGAAATCGAATCTTTAGGTCCGTTAGGCGGTAGTGTGACAACTAATAGTGCTGTGCATTATTTGCTATTAGATAAGAACAACCACATTATTAACGAGCATGAAGTGCTGTTGTATGCGCCGTTTAGTGAACATATCGTCGAGTATGAGGTAGAAGGTAATGATATACATTATAGCGCAGTACCTAACTATCGCTCCCATTCTGAGGCTTATGAAAATGGTGAGTTGATAGCACCGTCTATCACATTCGATATTGATTGGATGAGAGGTAATCCAGTAAGTACTTATTATCGGGACAACTGCCAATTATCAGCAAATATGGATAAGCATATATTTACCACATTGCGTGATGTAAAGCGTGTGAATACTATGGATATTCATGACTATACACAGATGATTGAAGAAGAGTTACAGGTAAATAATATGCAAGTGTCTGCCGAATTAAATGGCTGTGATACTCAAAGAGTGAGTTTTAGTATTAGGCCTAGTGCTGGAAATCGTCTGCCTGTTTTGGCGGATATCTTACAAACATTGGTTCCAGTGACTTATCAGCATCAGCAGCTGAGAGAATTAATGAAACTGGATAAGCAGTCTCAGATTGTGTTTGGTGAAGAAATGATCTTACCAAGCAACTGGTCAGGACAAGTGCATATAAGTCGTGGATTTGAAAATGCTAGTGTGATAATAAACCTTACTCAAAAAAAGCAATGATAGGGCTTAATGACTTTACTAAACAGCGTAAAAAACCAGCAAAGACAAATAGTCTAAGCTGGTTTTTTTATGACATTTTCTTTTATAGCTATTTTTAGACGTTTTTACCGTGTTGCTTGGTTTGAATGTCTTTTGCTAGCTTGTAGCATTCATTGATATGGTCATTAGCGATTTTTTTGAAAATCATATAGCCCATGGTTGCCGCAACCATTTGACCACCGAGTGGGATGAATTTTGTCACTTGCTTGGCAGCGATACGACCACCGAAGCCTTGTACTGTCTTTTTCACGATACCACGTGTCGCCATTAGTCCTGCAAAGTCAACGGTACGATCTTTTAAAGCACCCCAATGAACGGCTCGTGATTCTAAATCAACCGCTGACTGACGATCTTCAATTAAGCCAAAGCGTTCACTAATGTCAGGTAATAGCTGGGTAAGCATGCCTGCATCTACGGCGACATCGAAGAATGGCACAGGAACAATGGCGACACCAGCAGAGTACTTAGCGCGTTTTTTGACCAGCTTTTGACATTCTTTTTTTGTTTTTTCAAGGTCTAAGCTAGGATCTATTGTATTTGGTAGTTTTTCAGCGGTTGGTGTGGTTTTCATAAAGGCTCCTTATAAGTTATTAAAATATGTCACTAAAACAAATCATTAAAATGAAACACTCTAAAATATCGAATTATAGTTTTAATAAATATCTCAGTTACTATCTATTCTATGGATTTATAAGAGGCATACAATCATTGCTTTGTAGCAAAATGCAGAAAAATACAGTCACTATACACCATTTTTGTAAACTGGCTGTTTTGTAAAGTGTCGATAAAGGCTGTTAAAGGCGATCAAAAGCTTGTTATGTATAACGGCTTCAATAGGATTAATAGTAATGTAAAATCCTAAAAAATGATAAACCGTTCCGCTAGAAATGAGCATTGTGACCTTTTGATAAAGCCAGTAGAATACACCCATGCTAAATTTAACCCCCCGTTATACCAGCACTCGCATCGACGAGTTGCCCACCGCGTTGCAGCCACTTGCTGCTCAATCATTAACGCTTGCCCGCTTATATGCTGGTCGAGGTATCACTGAGCCCGATGAGCTTGAGACTGGGCTATCCGGTCTACTGCCTGCAGAGATGCTACATGGCGTGACTGAGGCAGTACGACTGTTAGATATTGCCATTGATGATGGACAACGCATCCTGATCGTTGGCGACTTCGATTGTGATGGTGCGACCAGTACCGCACTGATGATGCGCGCACTCACAAAGATGGGCGCAGTCGTTGATTTTTTAGTGCCAGATAGGTTCAAGTACGGCTATGGACTGACGCCTGAGATTGTCGAGTTGGGTATTGAGACTTATCACCCCGACATGATAGTGACCGTGGACAATGGTATCTCTAGTCATGAGGGTGTGGCTCGAGCACAGGCGGACGGCATTGCTGTCATTATCACCGACCATCATCTGACGACCAAACAGACGCCACCTGCTGAGGCGGTGGTCAATCCCAACCAGCTCGGTTGTGATTTTGCTAGTAAGGCACTGGTCGGTGTCGGCGTGGCGTTCTATGTGCTTGGACGCTTGGCAAAGCTGCGCCGAGAGGCTGGCAAGTCCACCGTACAAGTCAGCCAATATTTAGATTTGGTGGCACTTGGGACGATTGCCGATGTTGGCGTGCTCGATAAAAACAATCGCATCTTAGTGCATCATGGATTAAACGCTATTCGCCAAGGACGATGCTGCCTAGGTATCTTAGCGTTACTTGAGCAGGCAGGTCGTGACCCTAAGCAGTTGCATGCACAGGACTTTGGCTTTGTGTTAGGTCCACGCATCAATGCTGCTGGGCGCATGGACAATATGCGCATCGGTATTGAGTGCTTATTAACGGAAGATTGGAGTACCGCACAGCGACTGGCTCAAGAGCTTGAAGTGTTGAATCGTACCCGTCGTCAGGTAGAAGGTGAAATGCGCGCTCAAGCAGACAGCATTGTACAAGACTTAGCGGCTGATGCTGAGATGGGCAGCGACACTGATTTAGACGAAAGTAGTGATATCATTACTCAGATCAAGCCTAAGAAACCGGCCGTTAACGAGGGTAATTCTAATACTACTGAGCCTAGTATGGTCAAAAAGAGAAGCATCGTGTTGTACCAAGACGATTGGCATCAAGGTGTGATCGGTATCGTCGCTGGACGCTTAAAAGAAAGCCACTATTTGCCAAGTATCGTTTTTGCACCAGCAGATGTCGAGCGGATAGGCGACGACGATGCCATTAAAGGCTCTGCAAGATCTATCGCAGGCGTGCATGTTCGTGATGCGATTGAACAAGTCGCTGAACGATATCCAGAGTTAATCAGTCATTTTGGTGGTCACGCGATGGCAGCAGGATTGACCATCAAGCGCCGTAATTTTGATGAGTTTGTTACGGCATTTGATGAAGTCATGGCAGAGATGGATGATGAGGTGTTTGCTGAGCAGAAATTCACAGATGGCGCATTGCAGGCAAGTGACTTTAGTCTTTGGTTCGTTGAGCATCTGGCTGATGCGAGTGTGTGGGGTCATGGTTTTGCACCGCCGATATTTGATGGTGTATTCGAAGTACTCAGTTTTAAGGTTCTAAAGGACAAGCATCTTAAACTGTCATTGCGTTATCCAGATGTGCAGTATCCGATTGAAGCAATTTACTTTAACTTCGATAGCGATGTATGGGATTATCGTGCTGAACAAGTGCATTTGTTATTTCAGCTAGACATCAACGAGTGGAACGGTAAGCAAAGCCTACAGTTGATGGTGAAGGATCTGGCCCTAGTTGAAAAAACGCAAGCTAATCAGACTCTTGAGGGTGGTGCGACTTAATACTTTAATTCCAGTGTTGGGAACTGCCAATCGTAGCGAATGGCCAGCATCCGCAACGTAAAAATTGTACTCATAACGGCGATATCAGTTATCCATGCTATTACGCCCAGATATTGCAATACAAAATACAGAATACCGCCAGTTAATGCAGCGGTAATATAAATCTCTTGCTGTAGTACGAGTGGAATCTCATTGCAGATCATATCGCGGATGATACCACCGACAATAATCGTAATCACACCAAGTAATAGTGACACAGGAATATTCGCCCCCATACTTTCCGCAATTTTAATACCGATTAAGGTAAACGCTGCTAAGCCGATGGTATCTGAGAGTTTGAGAAACTTATCGACTCGTTTAGAGTTGGGATGAAAAAATATTTGCATGACCAATGAAGATATCGTAATAACCGTCAAATAGCTCATGTCTACCATCCAAAATAATGGATGACGATCCAAAATCACATCACGGACGGTACCACCACCGATAGCAGTGACAATTGATACTAGCAAGCAGCCAAACACGTCAAAGTTTTTATGCTTGGCCAATATCGTGCCTGAAATACTACAAGCCACAATACCAATCATATCAAACACAAATATCAATGAGTTTGGATCAAACGTGGTGATTAGGGCAGCAGGGTTCAATGCGATAGCCAACATGAGCAAATCTCACTAGTGAAGATGATAAATCATTTGATACGGGCTATAGTCATTCCTAAATAAAAGAAATACAGATACAACCACGCGATACAGGGATACATTTTTCTTGCGTGCTGTGCCTGCGCAGACAGAGACTGCGCAAAATGTAACCCGTATCGCTGTATTTATTTTATAGTGGATCGCCTATAACTTTATAATATTTTTTAGGTTAAGCGACTAGACGAATAGAAGGCAGGTGCCAATCAAACTTGAGCGCCAACATACGTACTGCAAAAATGGTAAACAGCATGATAAATTCATTAATACCAGAGGAGATACCGAAGTATTGCAAAATCAAGTAAGTCACAGAGCCAGCAATACTGGCAGTGATATAAATCTCACGCTGTAGTACCAGTGGTATCTCATTACAGATAATATCACGGAGCATACCGCCAATCATGGCAGTCCACACACCCATCATAATAGCAATAATAGGCGACATATCTTGTGTCAACGCTATTTTAAAACCAATCACACTAAAGGCAGCCAGCCCAATGGCATCAAACAGTTTCAATGCTTTATCGATCTTATGATATAGATGAAAAAACATTTGTAGGATGAGCGATGTCACGGTGATGACGATCACATAATTGAGGTCAGTCATCCAAAACAGCGGATGACGGTCTAGAGCCATATCACGCAATGTACCACCGCCGATAGCGTTGACCATCGCCACTAAGATACAGCCAGAAATATCAAACCCTTTATGCTGAGCAAGCAACGTGCCTGCTATCGCGCACGCAATCACGCCCACCATATCTAATAAATACAACAAAATATCAGGAAAAATTAAATCATTAGCCATAGTTATAATATCAAGTAGTGACCATCAACATAGATAGTCAAAGTATTTTTAAATCGCTACAGTGCTGCTGGGATAAATTTTTCGCAGCCTCTGTGAATATAGCCATCAAGTAAAATTTGTACCAGTAGCACCATAATACAATCGTATCGGTTTTATGTTTCTTTGACTATAGTCAAAGAAATATTAAAATGCCTTGATTATAGATGGTTGGGTTTGAATTTTTAACAGCCCTTAGTGTATTAGCCGTCTTTTGCAAACAGAATCAATCCAACGATAATGAGAGCAATACCTATTAATCCCATCATTGATGGCAGGCTGCTGTTGAGCAATAACATACCGCCAATCAAGGCAAATATGACCTCGCTGGCTTGAGTGGCATCGACACCAGCGACTTCGCTGGAGGTTTCTGCTTTTTCGCGGGCATATAAGAAAATACTGGTGGCTGCCACGCCAGCCAATAACGCGACCAGTAGTGTATTAAATACTTGTTTAGTGTCTGGCAACTCAGGATGAACGACAATACCCAATACCAACCAAAAGGGCACACTACCCAAAGTCATTAGCCATACTTTGTTAAAGGCATCTTGTAGTAGAGTGGTTTGGATAGCGGGAATTTTAGCAATCAAGTTTTGCAATAGAGAAGGGGGCGGTTCGGCTAAGACAGTGTCTGTCGTATGAGCAATACTAATTGAGTCTGCCGGATAGTGGGTATCAATAGCAGATAAAGGTGGTAGCTCAGTTTCCACTATCTGGTCAGTTGCTTGAGAGGTCGGTGCTGGCGATTCAGTGTTTTTCTGTTTGGCATTATAAGAAACCTGCCAAACCAACTGGTTACCAATAGGGTAGCTAAAGGCTGCTACTAGCGCAGGCAAAGCACCATAAAGCAGCATGTCTGTCATAGGTACGGTATCAGCACCTAAGACAGAGGCGGCATGTATTCCTTCACTGATATTCACCAGCACCACACCGAAAAACACCAATAACGCATAGGCGATGAATTTCTTATCAAAACGCTGACCAAAGACGAGCAAGACCAGCAGACTTGCGACGACCGTAAACATAAAGGTTGCTGCGACGACCCAGCCTGCAGCATGATCGGCCGCGTAGCATATGCCTGTATAAAAAATACCAAAGCCAATGCTACCTGTTATGCACCAAAATCCCCAATGTTGACGAAAGATAGTCGCTAGCTCTCTAATACGTCCAAAGCCATGCTGCATGACGATAATAGCGGTAAGCATCAGCCACATAAATACATAGCGAAGGCTGGCTGACCAGAACCAATGTCCACCAGCAGCACTCATGAGTTCGTTTAGGATAAATGTCGAGCTAAAAAAAGCGCCTGACAATAGACCTAATAAAATGAGTTTGACCATACCTCTATCCCTATTTATAGTTGGCTATAGTCAGTCCTAAATAAAACAGATACAAATGTAACCATGCGATACAGGCATACATTTTCCTTGCTTGCTGTGCCTGCGCAGACAGAGGCGACGCAAAATGTACCCAGTATCGCTGTATTTATTTTATAGTGGATCGACTATAGTTGTTTATATGTTCAGACGTTAAAGTTTTTATTTGCCTTTGGCATCTGCCCAAATAATTTTGTGCAGTTGTAATTGGAAACGTACCGGTAAAGCGTCTGCCAACATCCACTCTGCAAGCTCACGTGCTAGTACTGGTATATCAGGAGCAGTCTCTGCGTGCATATCCTCTGCAACATTGAACATAGGAGAAAACCAGACGGTACCGACCAATTCATTGAGCTTATGTTCAAACAGTTTGGCTTTTGCCCAGTCATAATCAGCGCGGTTCATAATGACAAATTTAATTTGATCATGTTGAGTAAGATAATCGAGATTTGACCATAAGTTTTTATCATCTTCGCCTGAACTTGGTGTTTTGAGATCCATTACCTTACTGACGGCTGTTGGTACCTGTTCTACTGTGAGCGCGCCTGCTGTTTCAAGTGATATCTCATAGCCATCGCTCAGCAGTCGCTTCATGAGCTCAATCGCATTTGGCTGCGCTAATGGCTCTCCACCAGTCAAACAGATACGCTTACATGGATAGCCTTTGATGGTTTCTATGATGGTATCTAGTGACTGGCGCTCACCACCAGTAAAAGCATACTCGGTATCACAATAGACGCAGCGCAGTGGGCAGCCAGTCAGTCGCACAAATATCGTTGGCAAGCCTGAGGTGATGGCTTCCCCTTGTAAGGAGTAAAAAATTTCTGTCAAACGAAGACCTGCTTCAGGATCGGTGACAGGTATAGTGGCAGTACGTAGCGATGGCTTGGTCATAACAATGTCGATATCAGATAAAAGAGTGGAGTGATTAGAATAGGTTTGCAATACATGAGAAAAGGTCGTAAAAAAGGATTATAACGCAGACAGCAACACTAAGCTGCAAAAAGATGAGCTAAAAAAAAGACGCTAAAGTAAGTCTTTAGCATCTTTTCTCGATCAGTATTTTTACTCAATAATGATACGTGCGGTCATACCGTTTTAAGCTAAACGCAATAATTCATTGACTGATGTTTTTGCACGAGTTTGCGCATCAACTTTTTTCACGATGATAGCGGCATACAAGCTATGCGTACCATCTTCTGACGGTAAACTACCTGGTACCACAACAGATCCTGCTGGTACACGACCACGATGAATCTCGCCAGTTTCACGATCATAGATACGAGTTGACTGACCGATGTATACACCCATAGAGATGACCGCGCCTTCTTCTACGATAACGCCTTCAACGATTTCAGAGCGTGCACCGATGAAGCAGTTGTCTTCGATGATAGTAGGGTTGGCTTGTAATGGCTCTAATACACCGCCGATGCCAACACCGCCTGATAGATGGACGTTTTTACCGATTTGAGCACATGAGCCAACGGTCGCCCATGTGTCAACCATGGCGCCTTGATCAACATAAGCACCGATATTGACATAAGATGGCATTAATACTGCACCAGCTGCGATGAAAGAACCTTTACGAGCAACGGCTGGTGGTACAACACGTACGCCAGCTTCTTTAAACTGTGCTTCAGTCCAATCAGCAAATTTAGTCGGCACTTTGTCATAGAACTGCACATGCTCGCCAGCAGCTTGAACATAATTGTCGTTTAAGCGAAAAGACAGTAATACTGCTTTTTTTGCCCATTGGTTGACGATCCATTCACCGTCTTTCTTTTCTGCAACACGTAGGCTACCGTTATCTAATTGCTCAAGCACTTGTTCTACAGCGTCACGGACGTCTTGTGGCATGGTGCTTGGGCTGTATTCGTTGCGGTTTTCAAAGGCTTGTTCGATGGTTTGTTGTAATGACATAAAAGTTCCTAAAGTTAGTGAAAGGTGATCGAAAAATACATTGTACTTATTGGTTTGGCATTAGAGTAATTATTTACTTGCCGTATTGTCGCTAATTTAACAACTTTTAGCAAACAGGTTCATGGCAAATATCAACTTTGATGTAGCAATACTTAGCGTAACTGGACTTAACTTAACTAACTGAGCTGTTACTCTCTATCCACTCTAAAATATCTTGATAAACGATTTGATGATCTTTTTCGTGAAGTGGTTCATGGCGCATGTTGGGGTAGAGTTGGATGTCTACGTGACTAAAATTTTTCTTATTCAAGCGAGTAACGATTTTACGGACACCTTTACCCATCTCACCGATAGGGTCATCTTCTCCGCTGACAAATAGCATTGGGAATTCTCTTGAAATTGTCATTGCCCATTGTTTATTTAAGCCTGTCTCCATCAGCGAGAATAACGTCATAAAGCCATTATTGGTAAAATCAAAGCCGGTCAATGGATCAGCCTCATAAGCTTCAATGGCGGCGGGATCCTGATTTAGCCAAGCAAACTCTGATGACGAGACACGATTTTTAAGCTGACTATTTAAAACTTTGTTCATGACCTTAGCAAACATGGGGTTTTGTTTTCTTGGAGCTACTTTCGCCAGTATTTTATTAACAGGCAATAGTATTTTGGTCAATGGGTTGGCATCTGCTGTGCCCATCAAAATAGCACCTGTAAAAGCACGTGCATGGTGCTTGAGGACGTTGCGTATAATAAATGATCCCATAGAGTGACCCATGACAAAATGTGGAACATCAGTGTGCCTTTCTTTTAAACTGTCTGACATGATAATGACGTCTTTCAATAACAACTGTACGGGATGTTCATCACCGAAAAACCCCAAATCATCTGTCGTTTTGACGGTTTTCCCGTGCCCTAAATGGTCATAAGTTGCTACTGCAACGCCATTATCTGCCAAAAACTGAGCAAATTCTGCATACCGGCCGCTGTGTTCGGCCATACCATGCACAATCAGTAACGTGGCTTTTATTTTAGTGTTTTTATCGCTTGGTTCAAAAAAATCATGATGCAAATAATGAGTGTTATCAGAGGAGAGGATGTGTTCGCTGTTTGTATCGGTGCTGGTACTCATGAGACTTCCTTTAAATCGTTTTAATTATGCGTAATCGATCTTTTGTTGTTCGACTGTTTATTGGAGCAGACATAAGCTTTTACAAGCTTATTATATAGGTATAGTTTGCTCACCATGAAACTGATATATCATCAACAGTTGGTTAGATGTCCCTATGCGTAGGTATAGGTAATACAAACAATTTAACGACAAAGCCTTATAGGGTCAATGCTATTTGAGATGTTTAATGCTGTAAAGTTTCTAGTTTTAGTGGCTTAGATAATGAATTTATTAAAGCTTTGTAAACTCATATAAAAAAATAATTCTCATTTGGAATAAGCGGTAAAATCAACAGAGTTAATCATAAATATTTATTCACAATGGGGTACTATTGATTAGCCAAAACACAAATACGAAAATATTTGGTTGAGATAATTTTTTATAAATCATATTAATAATCAAATGTTTAGAATTGTCTTTTATTCTGTAGTAGCGTTAGATCGTAATACTGTGGGTGAAGAAAGAAAGTTTATCTTGCAGGTTATTTGTCCATCCTATAAACACTACCATTCTAAATAAAAAATCATCGATTTAAACGGAGTCAAATTTATGTCAAGATTCAATATCTTAACAAAAACTGCGGTCTGGAAACCAGTTCTAGCCGTTGCTATTTCATTATCAAGCGTTGCTGCCTATGCTGATTTTAATCATAAAAGTTGGGACAGTTTGTTAGGAAAAAATGTAACCATGACCAATGGGGGGAAGGCTTCTGTTGTGAACTATGCTGGCATGAAAGCAGATAAGAGTAAGCTGACCAGCTATCTCAAAGCGGCGGGTAAAGTATCGCAATCAGAGTTCAATGGTTGGAGCAAAAATGAGCAGTTGGCATTTTTAATTAACGTTTATAACGCTGGCACGGTTGATTTGGTGCTAACAAAATATCCAAACATTAAATCTATTAAGGATATTGGCAGTGTTTTGAGCTCACCATGGAAACAGGAGTTTATTCCTCTATTGGGCAAAACGCGTTCGCTCGATGATATTGAACACACTCTCATCCGTGGCTCAAAACGTTACAACGATCCACGCATTCACTTTGCGGTTAACTGTGCCAGTATTGGCTGTCCAGCGTTACAAGACGATGCTTTTACAGGCAAGGGCTTAGACGGTCAGCTAGAGCAAGCTACTTCCAAGTTTTTAGCAGATAGTAGCCGCAATCGTTTAAAGGGTAGTACGTTAGAGATATCACCTATTTTCAAATGGTACAAAGAAGATTTTGCGACCAATTGGCGTGGAACAAAAAATCTGGAAGGATTTTTGGGTCGTTACAGCTCATCTTTAGGACTCAGCAAAGCCCAAACCACAAACCTAAAGCAAGGAAAAATAAAGATTGATTACACCACTTATAATTGGAATCTCAACAAAAAATAATCTCCGTGGCAGCACCTGACTCTTATTGTATAGTTGATCCACTATAAAATAAATACAGCGATACTGGGTGCGTTTTGCGTCGCCTCTGTCTGCGCAGGCACAGCAAGCAAGGAAAATGTATGCCAGTGTCGCATGGTTATATTTGTAACTGTTTTATTTAGGACTGACTATAGGAGTCGTTATCAAGGATGATACGTTTTAAATAGCGAAATAATTCATGTGATAAATTAAATATATTATTGGTGTTTTTTCAAATAGCTTTGGGTCTATAGCCCAGGAAACACGTGATATAAGATACTTTAGTTTATTTGTGATAAAAATTGCTATATTATTGCAAGTCTGTAACGCATTAATATGGTTATATTAATGTTTTTAAATGGATTAAACAGATTACTTCAAGGATGAATTCAATGCGCAATTCTTTAAAATCTCCGTTATTTCTATCAGTGATGTTAAGTGTGGCATTAGGTCTGACAGCATGTTCAGAAAGCAGTGATAGTGCGTCAGCAGATAGCGCTTCAACCGATGCAGCTGCAACGAGTGATACGCTTGATACCAAGTTTCTGACTATTGCTACTGGCGGGGCATCTGGACCTTACAACATCATTGGCACCTCATTATCAGAAATCTATGTCAAAACTTTTGGGGTAAACTCAAAAACGCAAACCACTGGTGCATCTGTCGAAAATGTCAATCTATTAACCCAAGGCAAAGTCGATATGGTGTTGGCACTCAGTGACGTGGTCACCGATGCAGTCGAAGGTAAAAACAACTTCGATAAACCTATCACTAATATTCAGCAGATCGCTGTTTTATACCCTAATGTGGTGCAAATCGTCACCTCAAAGGACTCTGGTATAAAAACCATTGAAGATCTAAAAGGTAAGCGTATCGCTGTGGGCGACCAAGGCTCTGGCACAGAAGTCAATGCTCGAACCTTGTTAGAAGGGTTTGGTATTACGTATGACGATGTCACTGTTGACTATCTAGGCTTTGCTGAAGCCGCTGACGGTATGAAAGCAGGTAAAATTGAAGCGGCATTCTTTAGTAGTGGTCTACCAAACTCTTCTTTGATGGAGTTAGAACAAGGTTTAGATCTACAGATTGTCAGTATCGACCAAGACAAGCTAAAAGAAATTATCGCAAGCAAGCCTTACTTCAAAACCTTTGAGATTCCTGTGGATACTTATGGCAACGAAGAGGCGGTTCCAACTGCGGCAATCATGAATGCATTATTGGTTAGCTCTGACTTGTCTGAAGCTGATGGTTATAAATTAACCAAAACGTTATTTGAAAATTTGGATGGTTTGAAAACAGCTCACCAAGCAGCCAACGACATCAGCTTAGAAACAGCTAATGATGGTATGGTAGCTCCAATTCATCCTGGTGCTAAAAAGTATTATGATGAACAAGCTGCAAAATAAATCATTATGGCTACTAACTGGTGCAGCATTCATTGCGGCACTGGTTTTTTTTATGTCATGGATGGGCTTTTTTCGTCAGCCTGTTGTCGAAGTACGAGTTAAAGGGATAGACGGTGCTGACGATAAGGTTTGTTATTTCGTTGAACCGGACTTTGAATTGCGCTGGATTCATTCTGTAGAAAAACAATGGTGGGAAGAGCAGTATCAACGTATAGATGGCAGTAGTCCACAAGATGCTGAGCTGTTACTAACCACCACTTATTTTGAAGCTTTTGGTGCGGGCACTCCTTCAACTGAACTGCTTGCTCCCATAAAAAAACAGGGCTATCTAGGTTATCAAATCAATGAAAAGCTGCCCAACCTCAATTGGGTGGTCTCTAGACTTACCAAAGGTGAGATTGATTATGGTAATCATCGTTTTTTGATTCACCAGTGGGTGCCAGATTATTCTGAAGTGGTGATTAAGCCTCAAGCATATGGCTTATTTGATAGATTTAAAAAGGACTTTTGTCATGAACTCTCAGGTGACGGATCAGGGTAGCGTGCCTACCATGCCAGATACTCAAATTGATAACAATGCTGAGGCAGATGCGATCAATAAAGCAGTATTAGAAAAATATGACCGAGAGTCAATCACGCGTCATATCACCCAAGGACCAGTAAAGTATTTGCTCGCTGGGATTTGTATACTCTATTCGCTATTTCATTTATATATAACCTTTAACCCGATGCCAGCGTTGTTACAGCGCTCTGTGCATGTGGGTGTTGGTTTTGCACTGATCTTCTTGATTTTCCCCGCTAGTAAAAAAAGCAGTCGCCAGCGAGTAGCCTGGTATGACTGGATTTGGTTTGCTCTGTCTTTCTCTGGTATGGGCTACCTCATCTATGAATATCAAGATATTGTGACATCGCGTGGTGGTATGGCCAATCAAGTCGATGTGATATTTTCCCTGATTACGGTAGTCTGTGTGTTAGAAGGCAGTCGCCGTATCACAGGTTGGATTTTGCCAATATTGGCAGGGATATTTTTGGCCTATCCGTTTGTCAGTCACATGGATTTTATGCCCGATAGATTACTGACTCGCCCTTATGATATGGGCGATATCTTCGGTCAACTATTCCTAAAAACGGAAGGTCTGTATTCTGTGGCGATTGGTGCATCGGTCACCTTTATCTTCCTATTCATTCTATTTGGTGCGTTCTTGGCACGTTCAGGAATGGGGCAGCTGTTCAATGATTTGGCATTGGCGATCGCTGGTCACAAAAAGGGCGGGCCTGCAAAAGTAGCCGTCATCTCTAGTGGCTTTATGGGTAGCATCAATGGTTCGGCTTTATCAAACGTGGTCAGTACTGGTGCTTTTACGATTCCGCTAATGAAAAAGGTCGGTTATCACAAAGACTTCGCTGGCGCAGTTGAGGCAAGTGCTTCTGTTGGCGGGCAGATACTACCGCCAATTATGGGCGCGAGTGCGTTCATTATGGCTGAGACGACAGGCTTACCTTATAGCACGATTGCTTTAGCAGCATTATTACCCGCGATTCTGTATTATCTAGGCGTGATTGCTCAGGTGCATTTTCGCGCTGGACGTCGCGACTTAAAAGGCATTGCTAAAGAAAACCTGCCAGCGGTAAAAGAAGTCCTAAAAGCACGTGGTCACATGTTATTACCGATTGTCTTTTTGGTTTTCTTATTGATCAAAAATGTACCTGTCGGTTATGCAGCGGCTTATACCATCGGCTTTACTGTGTTGATCAGCATGCTACGTGCTGAGACTCGTATGGGATTGTCTGATATTTTAGGCGCACTAGAAGATGGTGCGCGCCAGTCGCTCGCGGTAATGGCAGCTTGTGCGGTCGTCGGCATCATCATTGGTGTCGTGAGTTTGACCAGCTTTGGTACAGTGATGACATCTTCTATCGTCACGCTAGGCGCAGGCTCGTTATTCTTTACGCTTATTTTGACGATGCTAGCGTCAATGGTATTGGGCATGGGTTTACCATCTATTCCTGCCTACATCATTACGGCAACGATGGCGGCTCCAGCACTGGCTGGCTTTGATATTCCGATTTTGTCAGCGCATATGTTTGTCTTCTATTTTGGTATCTTTGCCAATATTACGCCGCCTGTGTGTTTGGCAGCTTTTGCTGGTGCTGGTATATCTGGTGGCGATCCGATGAAGACAGGCTTCTTGTCACTCAAGCTGGCACTTGCTGGGTTTATCGTACCGTTTATGTTTATCTATAATCCAACGATGTTGATGATAGATCCAACCGGCCTAGCAGTCACGGCAAAAGATTTCCCGCTGCCACCTATTGTAGATATCATTACAGTGGTAGTGACTTCGGTAACTGGTGTCATTGCACTGAGCTCAGCACTTGAAGGCTACTTTAGAGGCAGTATGAATACCGTGACTCGTATCATCTTAGCTATTGGCGCTTTGTTATTGATTTATCCTGAGATGGTTACAGGTATTATTGGTGGGGTGATTGTTCTTGGTATTGCGGTATTTAATATAAAAACAGCCGGAAAGCCAACACCGACTTTAACTGTGTAGATTATTGGCTCTGAATCTTTTAACGATGTATTAAAGCCGAAAAAAGGGTGAATAACAAATTTGTTATTCACCCTTTTTATATGGTTGGCTATTGTTTTAGTAACTACCTTGGCAATTGCTCCCAACAAGTGTTTTTATATCCGCTGTATAGGCGATCCACTATAAAATAGATACAGGTTGCATTTTGCGCAGCCTCTGTCTGCGTAGGCACAGTAAGCAAGAAAAATGTATCTCTGTATCGCGTGGTTGTATTTGTATCTTTTTTCTTTAGTATTGTCAGATTAACAGCCAAGCTTGCCTTCTGCAGCCAATGCCTTTTTGCTACGGATTGGTGCAGGGCAGTCTTCGCCGTAGTACTGACGATCGGCAAAGTAGCTTGAGCGTACCATTGGGCCTGCCCAAATATTAAAGAAGCCGATTTTTTTGCCATAGTCCATATAGCGTTGGAACTCGTCTGGATGCACGTAACGATCAACAGGCGCGTGGTTTTTACTAGGTTGTAGATACTGACCGATTGTAATCATATCCACATCATGTGCCTTTAGATCGTCGAGTAGTGCATAAATCTCTTCTTCTGTTTCACCCAAACCAACCATAAAGCCGCATTTGGTAGCGATATCAGGACGACGCTCTTTATACAGCTTGAGCAAGTCGAGTGAATGCTGATAGTCAGAACCTGGACGAAACGCTTTGTATAGACGTGGTACGGTTTCGATGTTGTGGTTAAACACGTCTGGCGGTGTTTCTGTCAATAAATCTAACGCAATATCCATGCGACCACGGAAATCTGGCACTAGAATCTCAATCAAGCAGTTTGGGCTAAGTGCTCTTGATTCATTTAGGACTTCTACAAAATGTCCAGCACCACCATCTTTGAGATCATCACGATCGACAGAGGTAATTACTGCATATTTAAGCTGTAGACCTTCGATAGTCTCAGCAGTATGGCGCGGCTCATCGGCGTCTAATTTATTGGGACGACCATGGCCCACATCACAGAATGGGCAGCGACGAGTGCAGATATCACCCATGATCATAAAGGTCGCAGTACCATCAGCGAAGCACTGTGGCAGGTTAGGGCAAGCAGCTTCTTCACAGACTGTGTATAGCTTCTGCTCACGTAAGGTTGCTTTAATGCGAGCCACCTCAGCAGGTGATGACATCTTGACCCGAATCCAATCAGGCTTTTTCTTTGCCTCAACAGTCGGGATTACTTTAATTGGAATACGTGCAACTTTGTCATAGCCACGTAGCTTTTCGCCTTGAATGGCTTTTTTTGGTTTGGCCCTAGCAGCAGGTACATGTGTTTGTACGGCAGTTGTCATAATAAATTTGTCTCTTAACCCTTTATATTATAAGGGTTTATAGGATTGTAAGAATATTTTATGAATGCAGATATTATAGCAGAAATTTGGTCGTCAACTTTTAAACAATCTTGTTAAGATTACTACGACTTGTTTCTCGACCATAGTTTTAAATATCTATATCAATTTCCATCTCATTCAGTACATCTATGGCGGCACGAAACGCTTCTTGAGTGGCAGGTGCACCGCAGTATGGCAAGCTGTGCATCAGCACCTCTCTAATTTCAGCGACACTAGCGCCATTGTTAATGGCGCCACGTATGTGACCTTTCAACTCGTTTGGGCTTTTTTGGGCAATTAAAAATGAGATGGTAATTAACGAGCGATACTTGCGCGGCAATACCGAATCATCTTGCCAAGTGCTGCCCCAAGCGTGTTCTATGATCCAGTCTTGCAGCGGCTGGGTAAATCCTGTAGCAGCATCAAGTGAGCGCTTCACATGTTGCTCACCCATGACATCGGTACGTACCTTAAGACCATTGTCATAGTTAGTATTATTGTCAGCCATAATCATATCCTTAATAGCTATTAACTTATTATGTGCTCATGAAGTTCTATTTTGCGAAGAAGTATAGCAGTCACAACATATTTATTTAACTGTCAAATCAGGCCGTATTTATCAAGGCTGATATTAAAATTGTCCCATACTGCGTTGTAAGTCTTGCTAAGGTATCTATATTATTTTCGACTTGTTCTTTGTATGGAGCAATTTTAGTTATTAGTAATGCTTATTTGTGAATATCAAACACACCCTAGTCTTAAATATAAAAAGCTACTCAAGCTCATAATTGATAGTACTATTTTTATAATAAATGTCCAATATGGCTTTATTATGAGTCTTTTCAAGGTCGAGCCATTAACATTTAGAGCATTTTAAGCTATGATTGCACAGATAATTATTCCACCTAGTACATGGGCGCAGGCTGTCATACTGACTACCCAACGTAATGTACTGAACACCAACTGACGAGGACGACTATTGTGTTAGAAGCTTATCGTAAACATGTCGAAGAACGTGCTGAGCTAGGAACGGTTCCGCTACCATTGAATGAAAAGCAAGTAGCAGAGTTGGTTGAGCTACTAAAAACTCCTCCAGCAGGCGAAGATGCATTCTTGATGAACTTGCTAGAAAACCGTATTCCTGCTGGTGTCGACCAAGCTGCTTACGTTAAAGCTGCATTTTTAGCCGCTATCCTTAAGGGCGAAGCATCATCTCCACTTATCAGCAAGAAAAAAGCGGTTGAAATCTTGGGTACGATGCAAGGTGGCTACAACGTTCAGCCATTGGTTGCTGCCTTAGATGACGCGGAAGTAGCACAAGACGCTGCTGAAGCATTGAAAAAGACTTTGCTCGTATTTGATGCGTTCAATGACGTGACTGAAAAAGCAGAAGCTGGTAATGACATCGCAAAAGAAGTTGTTCAGTCTTGGGCTGATGCTGAATGGTTCTTGAACCGTGATGCAGTACCAGAAAAAACCACTTATACGACATTCAAAGTGACTGGCGAAACCAATACGGATGACTTGTCACCTGCGCAAGACGCATGGAGCCGTCCTGATATTCCATTGCATTCACTAGCCATGCACAAAAATTCTCGCGACGGCATCAATGCTGACGAAGAGGGTGTTGTTGGCCCAATGAAGCAAATCGAAGAGTTAAAGCAAAAAGGCCATCAATTGGCGTATGTGGGTGACGTTGTTGGTACGGGTTCTAGCCGTAAGTCTGCAACCAACTCAGTATTGTGGTTGATGGGTGAAGACATCCCTAACGTGCCAAACAAACGTGGCGGTGGTCTGGTATTGGGTAACAATATCGCACCTATCTTCTTTAATACAATGGAAGACTCTGGCGCATTGCCAATCGAAAAAGTCGCGGTTGATAACCTAAACATGGGTGATGTATTTGACATCTATCCATATGAAGGCAAAATCACTAAGCATGACTCTGATGAAGTATTGTCAACGTTTGAGCTAAACTCACCAACATTGCTTGATGAAGTTCGTGCGGGCGGCCGTATTCCATTGATCGTTGGTCGTGGTCTGACCAATCGTGCTCGTGAATACATGGGTCTTGGTCATTCTGACGTATTTGCTAAGCCAGAAGAGCCAGTAGACACTGGTAAAGGCTTCACTCTTGCGCAAAAAATGGTTGGTAAAGCTTGTGGTCTAGAAGGCGTGCGTCCTGGTATGTACTGTGAGCCTAAAATGACGACTGTTGGCTCTCAGGATACCACTGGTCCTATGACGCGTGATGAGCTAAAAGATTTGGCTTGCCTAGGTTTCCAAGCGGATCTAGTGATGCAGTCATTCTGTCACACTGCGGCTTATCCAAAGCCAGTTGATGTTGAAACTCAGCACACACTACCTGACTTTATCATGAACCGTGGCGGCGTAAGTTTACGTCCAGGTGATGGTATCATCCATAGCTGGTTGAACCGTATGCTACTTCCAGATACCGTTGGTACTGGTGGTGACTCGCATACTCGTTTCCCAATGGGTATCTCGTTCCCAGCGGGTTCTGGTCTGGTTGCTTTCGCAGCTGCGACTGGTGTGATGCCACTTGATATGCCTGAATCTGTCCGTGTTCGTTTTGTTGGTGAGCGTCAAGCTGGTATCACCCTACGTGACCTAGTACATGCTATCCCTTATCAAGCGATCAAAGAAGGTTACTTGACGGTTGATAAGAAAGGTAAAATCAACGAGTTCAACGGTCGTATCCTTGAGATCGAAGGTCTAGAAGACTTAACTGCTGAGCAGGCGTTCGAGTTGTCTGATGCATCAGCTGAACGTAGTGCTGCTGGTTGTACCATCACACTCTCTGAAGATTCAGTGACGGAGTACCTAAACTCAAACATCACACTGCTTAAGTGGATGATTTCAGAAGGCTATGGCGATGCACGTACCATCAGTCGTCGTATCGAGCAGATGCAAGATTGGCTAGCGAATCCAAGCCTAATGCGTGCTGATGAAGATGCTGAATACGCTATCGATATCACTATCGATATGAGCGAAATCAAAGAGCCTATCCTGTGCTGCCCGAACGATCCAGATGATGCTAAAACACTAGCTGACGTCGCTGGCGATACCATTGATGAAGTATTCATTGGTTCATGTATGACCAACATCGGTCATTTCCGTGCCGCTGGTAAATTGCTAAAAGATGTACCAGCAGGAAGCCTCAAGACTCGTCTATGGATTGCGCCACCAACTAAAATGGATGCGCGTCAGTTGATGGAAGAAGGTTACTATAACATCTACGCTCAAGCCGGTGCTCGTACTGAAATGCCAGGTTGTTCACTATGTATGGGTAACCAAGCACGTATCGCACCTAAGTCTACTGCGGTATCGACTTCAACACGTAACTTCCCGAACCGTCTCGGTCAAGGTGCTAACGTCTACCTAGCTTCTGCAGAGCTTGCAGCAGTAGCAGCGGTACTTGGTAAACTGCCTACTAATGATGAATATCAGCAGTATGCTGGTATGCTAAACAGCATGGGCGAAGAAGTGTATCAATACATGAACTTCGACCGTATGGAAGAGTACACTGAAGAAGCTGATAAAATTAATGTTGCTCAATTGAGCTAATTTTTGATGCTGTAAGGCTTCTTTCTAAAGTTAGAAGTCTTACATCTAAAACTAGAAAACCCCGTATCGTCATGATGCGGGGTTTTTGTTTAAATTTTATTTACGACATCTAGTGCCGTTTACCGACGGATGTTTTATTGTAACCCTTTTTATATTAGTTGATAATTAACAAAATTAATTTTGGGGGAGGGAAGTGATATGGCGGAGTCGAATGGTAGTGATAAAGAAGATGTAAAGTCAGAAATTAGTGAGAAAAATATAAACAATAGTCGATCAAATTATAAGTTCACCAATACTTATATTATTGATATTGTTAATAATTACTTTTGTATATTTCATGCATGGTTACCAACTAATAATGACGAAAGACTTTTGCTTAAGTTGATATCGTATTCAGCGTGGTCAACACTTATATTTTTTTTAGCATTTATAATTCATAGAGAGTTCAACAAGTTCATTGGTCGTTTCATTAATTTTGATTTTTCTGTATTTTGGATATTAGCTTCAGCAAGTTTTTTAATTCTATTAATATGCTTAGTTATAGGTTATTGGTATCTCTCACCAAAAAAAGTAGAGATTTTACAAGCTAGAATGAAGTCTGAACTTAATATAGATACAGATCACCTTTCTAATTTGAAGCAAAAAAACTATTATGCTGCTAAGTTTGAGGTTGAAAAATTATGGTTTGAAAAAATTTTGAATAATGGAGAAAGTATTCAGAATTTGACTGATCTAGTTGAATCTAACATAAATAATAGGAAACCTTCTAGTAGAGATATAGACTCAATAATTCAGCTAATGCTTAGTAATCAGTACACAATTAATCTATTATTAGTGATTTTAACTGTTACTTTGACAGTTAGCTTATCACCTTTAATCCCATCCATCACTGATGAAAATTTTTTTTCTATGTTTAGCATACTTAACCTGTCAGCATTATATTTTTGGGTGGCTCTTGTATTATTGTTTGTTTTTATAAAGATTCTATTTATGATTTTTATATGGTCTATTGAAATTAGCACCAAAAATAAAATTTTTGTTGTATGGAGATATGAAATTTTTAGAGATATGCTAGGGCGTGTCCTCATTTTAAAAATGATGATAAAAATGAGATAAATAGCAGTCAAACAAGGAAAATAGCGCAGATAATATCGAGATATTAGTCAGTTATTTGACGCTGTTTGGCAAGATTTAGCCGTTTTTAACTCATTTAGATAACTATCGATTGAATTGAGGACACGCCCTAGCTAGACACCAAACAGTTATCATAAAAAAACCTAGAATACGTTATGTGCCAGTTCTGGAGAGTAAGAAGGAACAAGAAAAAATAGAGAATGAAAGTGAAGTTAAGATTGTGATAGATATTGCAGAAAAAGTTGAAGCCAGAAATAACAGATGAACATTTTTCCCTTTTATTAATTTCAAACTATTTCACGTTTATAAAAGTGAGTGATGAAATAGCTATTTGAAAATGAACTAAACATAAATCTTATTAACTACTCCCTCTGAGAAACCAGTTTATGCTTCTCAATATAAGCACTAACTGACTTTCTCAGTTATCTTCTGTATAATATAATTGCAGGCGGAAACCGTGGCTCTGCATTTCACCTTTCTTTTTTATCTCGGGACGGACCGATACTTTGATAGGCACCTTGCTGTTTAAATACAGGTGCTTTGGAGTCTTGGTTGATTACGTTATCCCCACTCAAACGTCGCTTAACATATGTGACCGTCTTTGAAATCATTGCTATTATTTTATCTACTCTTTTATTGATGATACTCAGTCATAGTGATGCATCAGAATCGTTGCCCGTCGCGGTAATGATGTCGGTAGCAGCCGTCATTTGGAACTTTATCTACAATACCGCTTTTGAAGCGTGGGAACGTCGCAAACGTTTGGTACATCGGACGTTATGGATACGCAGTGCCCATGCTGTTGGTTTTGAAGGTGGGTTGGTGTTGATTTGCTTGCCACTGTATATGGTTTGGTACGATGTTGGTCTAATCCAAGCCTTTAAGATGGAGGTAGCATTACTGTTGTTCTTCTTGGCTTACACCTTCCTTTTTACAATGGCCTTTGATAAGATATTTGCGTTATCGTATCAGCATGAGTCCGTCGCTGCTTCTTAGGACGCGTTGAGTACAGAAAAAGGCTGCCTATTGGCAGCCTTTTTTGATGGTATCACTACAGACTATCTAGTTAAAAAAGTCTATCTGTCAAATCAAATAGTCTGTTGCATTGGTTTTACCATTATGGTTTGTCGTTCAATTTCTATATCTAATGCCTCGCTCAAACCAGCAAAAGCGTGCACATTGAAGAATGAGTTGATGTATAACCAAGACTATGGAACGGAATTCGAAGCTATCGGTAATAGCTCTAAATCTATTGAACTATATTACAACCAGACTGTGACTCGGAAGGGTTCAGTCTATAAGATGCCAAGACAGATGTAGTTTGATTGTTATCATTAAGCTTCGTAACTAAAGCTTCCTAAGTTTAACTGTACGGATTTGACGACATGGGTCAAATGGTACCTAAAGTTTAATCAACTTCATACCTTTTTTGATTTTTAAAAACTAAAGGGACATTCCACTGGTTCTTCGTTAGCTAAGAAAGCCATTTGATAGTTGTAGATATCGTTGACACAAATTTCTGTTTCATTAACCGTATCAAACTGCTCAGCTGTTTTGGAAATGTTGTAATTAAAATTTAATATTTGTTCTGGGCCTGTGATTGATAAGTCACTGCTTTTAAAATTTATAAGAGCAGTCTTTTTCTCAATCTTTACTTGAAAACTATTGTTGCCAAAATTGCTAGTTTCAAATCCTAGCTTTTTCTCTTCTGGTGTTAAACCGTTCAAGTATTCTTGAATGCTGTTTTTTAGTGGCGATGCTTTGTCTACATATCGAATAACATAGCTTGAATCGTCTAAATTTGGATTTTCAAAGTAAACTTTAATTTCTAATGCTGTGCTTTTATATAATTCATTTATAGTATTTAACTCTGTCTTTTCTTCAGTGCTTTTCTTCAAAGTATCATGAGTGCAAGATGCTAAAAATAAAAAGCTTAATAGGAAAGGTAATATATTAAACATGATTTTAACCTTCAAATTACCAACAATACATTTTTAAATATAACTAGCTACATGACCCGTACTATAACCCCGTTTTGTATGTTTATATACAACAATCGCTCCATACGCTGGTTTTGATATTTTTACAAAATTTTCTGGATATCTAGTTGGAAATTGCAACGAAGGATCTTTTGTAAACGCGTATTTTTTCTATTTCAAACAATAGTTTATGAAAGAAGCACGTCAGGCTGTTGTTAGACTTGGGGTATAGAGTTTATTGCCCATAATTTCTACAATTGGTTATTTCACTTTTTAAACGTAAAGGAATCTCGTTAATATTATCTAACATAAAAACCTCATTGCCTTTATACCAATCATCGCTTAATGGAGAAGATGCATTTTCAAGTTTACTCGCAACCTTTTCCCAGACTACTCCACATATATTCATTCTTATATATCCTTTAAGTTGCAATTTGTTATCGACGAACTTAATTGAAAACTGCCCTGCATCTCCATCAACAACACACTGATAGTACGGTCCTTTATTATCTTTAGTACATTGTCCAACCTGCATATACCAATTTGGTAAATGCTTATATTTTACATATATATTAATTAATCCTTTTTCTAAACCATCTGTAAAACCGAAATCACTTCGCACATTTTTAGCTTGAAGAGGAACTTTCCAAAATTCAATTAGAATTGATTGGACAATTTGCTGTGTATTTTTGTTTAAATGGGCTGCTGAATAATTACGATAATAATTGCTTTTAGTAATGGATTTGTCCTCCATCCAACTGTATGTGCTTTCTTCTGCGTTCTTTGATTCCGTCATGCTTTGAGTTTGTTTAACGGTTGAACTGTTGCAGCTAGCTGTAAATGAAAGCGTAGCAATAATAAATAAAACATTCATTAAGATTTTCACTAAACATCTCCCGCTATAACACAAAAGGTTAATTTATTTTGTCCAGATTTAATAATCGTATTATGTATTTGATAATAATCCACTGCGCTTTGTATAACCACACATCCTGTTGACTACGTATTGATAGTTGAATATGACGCCCGTTGGCGTATAAGATGCGGGGTGAAAATTTAACCCTTTGCCTGTTTCAGGCCTAGAGGCCCCAAAATTATCAGGCATGTTATTTCTGTTAGTATCTCTATTAATATAAGCGACCCCAGTATGGGCAAAAGCGTCTCATAATTTATTGATCCTTTCTTTAACGTAATCTACGGCATTCTTAATTTATAGGTAAAGTATAGACATACATTCTAAAAAATGCTAAAGATCAGTCCGCTACTGGGCTTAGATCACGCTTATCAATCCAGCCGAATTTAGTACCATTTTTATAAGCAACTTTCACCCAGTCCTCATTTTGATCAAAAGCTTCAATCAAATCACCTTTGATATAATAGTTCGGTTTCGACCGTGATTCGAATTTTTCATCAAGAATTTCTGCTTGATCTGTTTTGACAGTGTACTTGGTGGGTAAGGGAGGGCAATTTTGAAGTAGCTCCTCGTCATTATTAAACGATTCGCTTATAGATTGGTTGTACTCTGACACCGTCGTTACAGTATTATCAGTGCAATAGTAATTATGATCTTGCACTGTATAGCCTTCAGTCGTTGTAGCAGAGATGTACCAAACTCCATTTTTGTAAGTATAATAATAATGGCGAATTGGATAACCCCTGCTTGAGAAATAGGTTCTCAAAATAAAACCAGAATAGTTAGGCCGTGGTAATATGTCAGATAAAAAGTAACCTCCATCGCTAGCATGATTTGACGTATCTAAGCTCAATGTATATTTACTATTTTCATCTCCAAGAAAGGCATAAAGTTCATCATCTTGAAATACGTTATTCTCATCATTGATAGAGGATATAACTTTATCGTCAATGCCATCTGCATTAACATCAAAAGTGAAGATCTTATGTGAGTTTTCATCATACTTTGCTTCGATATCTGTAAACGAAAGTAATTTAGGCTCCTCCTTTATGTACTCCCCATCAATCAGATATGTACGGG
>NZ_JBQSXG010000041.1:0-25608 GCF_052378005.1 Psychrobacter sp. AOP31-B2-9 | reverse complement strand
ACAGGTCGGAATATAGGTTCTTTGGTATTGTTCTTCATTTTTGGTGCAGAGATTTTTTCAGCATTTACTTTTCTTGGAGCACCGAGTTGGTCGTACACTAAAGGTGTACCATCTTTATATATTCTCTCTTACTTAACATTAGGGGTGTTGGTATGGTGGTTAATGGCACCTAGCATTGCTAAGGATGGGCGTAAGAAAGGTTTTTTGACTCAGGCGGAATATCTTAGTGACCGTTACCCTAGCAAAATTTTAGCTTTGGTGATTGGATTAGTGAGTTTGGGCGCAATGATTCCTTATCTTACTATCCAAATCTCCGGAGCAGGACTGCTCTTTCAGAGTGCTACAGGCGGAGAGATACCATTTTGGGTAGGTGCATTAGCAGCCACTGCAGTCGTGACTATTTATGTTTTTGTTAGTGGTTTGAATGGTATTGGTTGGACTAATCTGATGCAAGGTTTGATGATGGTTGTTATAGCTTGGTATCTCGGGCTATCTGTCACTGATCACTATTTTGGTGGCGTTGGTGCTATGTTTGAACAGCTTAAGGAGCGAGCTCCAGAGTACCTTACAATGCCAGGAGCAGAAAATATGGGGTGGGGATCTTACTCTACTGCGATACTGGTGAGTACACTAGGTATCATAATGTGGCCACATATTTTCATGAAGTTCTACAGTGCTGATAGTACGAGGACACTCAAGCGTGTTTTTGTCTTCTATCCTCTATATGGTTATATATTAATTCCTATTTTATTTATCGGCTTTACTGGCGTATTGTTATTTGAAGGTCAGCCGTTAGAGAATGCAGACGAAGTATTGCTTAAAATTGTTGTTGGTGAAGGGCTGTTCCCACCTTGGGTGATAGGAATTGTATTATCAGGTGCACTGGCTGCGGCCATGTCGACTGCTGCTAATCTAGCTCATGCTAGTGCAACGATTTTAGCACGTGATATTATTTATCGCCTGCCTGTAGGGTCGGGTATGAGTGACAGTCAGCTGCTTATTTTGACAAAGCTTGGAGTGATTGTTGTTGCTCTATCTGCATACGCGTTAGCAGTGTCTAAACCAGCATCATTGGTCGCTTTGCTATTAGGTGCTTACGGTATCATTGTACAGTTATTTCCAATGCTTGTTGGTGCGCTTTGGTGGAAGCAAGCTTCAACAAAAGCAGCTGTTATTGGCTTGGTAGTTGGTTCTGTTCTTACTCTAACCTTTCAGCTGAGCGATTTAAATGTACCTTGGGGATTTGATCCTGGCTTTTTCGGTCTAATTATCAATGCAATGATATTTATTGTGATTAGCAAGATAGGCACTCCACCTACAGTTGCTAAAGTAGGCTCAGCTCTGCCTGAATGATATTAATAAATTAGAAAAGAGACAGGCCGCATTCAGCGGCTTGTTTTTTTATATCAGTTAGCCGAGTGCTGATCATCTGATTTCCCAAGGGTTATCAAATGTAAAGTATATCGATCACGGCTTTCAGGAAAGCTCAGTAAAAAAGGGTAAGATGGGATGATTTCGCATAGTTAACGGTTGGCAAAATGCGTGTTTAACTTGGTAGTCAACGATTAATGCAAACAATATTAGTAAACCTTAATCCTTGCTAAGTACTATATCTTGCTAAGTACTATATAGATGGTTATTAACACAGCATGTATACTGAATGACTTCTACTACTATTAATATTAAATCACTAAACGGGGGTTTATTATGATATTTAGACAATTATATGAACATCTTTCGAGCACTTATACCTATCTACTCGGGGATGAGAATACAGGGCAAGCGATTTTAATCGATCCTGTGATCACGACGATGGAGCGTGACTTAGCTGAGATACATAAGTTAGGTCTGAAACTGGCCTACACTGTTGATACACATGTTCATGCGGATCACATCACGGCAGCCCTAGAGATGAAGCGTGCCGTTGGTAGTAAAATTGCTGCGCCTGCCTACGATAGACTGGCATGTGCCGATGTTGGGCTAGAAGAAGGCATACCTTTTCAGGTTGCTGGTATTACTTTGCATCCAATGCATACGCCGGGACATACTGCTGGACACTTTGCTTATCTCTTTAATGAGCGTGTATTTACTGGTGATGCCTTGCTAATTGAGGGTTGTGGTCGAACTGACTTTCAGCACGGTGATTCGGACGCTTTGTATAATTCTGTACGTCAAAAGCTATTCTCTTTGCCAGATGAGACGCTAGTCTATCCTGCGCATGACTATAAAGAGCGCTTTGTCTCTTCAATCGCTCAGGAAAAAAAGCGCAATCCAAGGCTCGGTGGTGATACAACTCTCGAAGAGTTTAGAGTCATCATGGATAATCTAAACCTACCGTATCCGAAATTCATTGATCATGCCGTACCTGGAAACCAACAATGTGGTGTTTGCCCTGATGACTTACCAGATAACTTAGCTGATTACTGTCGTCAGATGATACAGAGTCCTCAAGGCTAATGTGCTTTATTTTAGAGGGGTGTGTTAAGCGCTTCTTTTAGTTAAGCGTTGTCATACCTTTTTTAAAACAGTCAGATTTAAGTGATGGTGAGTGCTAACAGTAGTTAGATCAACTATTAGATTTAATGTATGAGTCTAATAGTTGATCGTATACATAATACGGGCCTATTGAAGACAAGTAGTTAATAAAAATCAATACCTTCATTTGCCATAGTTATTGGTATGTCCGTTTTAAGACATGCTTCGTAACCGCCAGCAATTGAGGCTACTTGCGTATAGCCAAGAGCCGCTAGTGACTGAGCTGCTAGTGCGGCACGGCCACTACTTTGACAATACAGTACGATTTCAGTATTAGCGCCCTTAATAGCTGGCAGGTCAGAAATTTTAAATTCTAGTATGCCACGAGGTATTGATACTGCGCCTTTGATATGGCCTGCAGCATATTCAGCAGGCTCTCTAACATCAATCACGATATCAGCTTTAGCACAAGCAGTTCGAGCTTGCGCTAAAGGTATTTCAGTAATTTGCGCTTTCGCAGCGTTAACCAAGTCATGTGAAGTTTTCATATTAATTAATGCCTTAATATAGGTGGGTTCAGTCATATGTTTAAAGTAATTACAAGCCCATGGCTAGCTTGATCAATTGCGCAACAATAAAAATAGTCAAAAATTCTGCTATATATCATTTAATAAACCATGCCTATTATGTTTGCTTTACTAGGGCATGTCCTCAATTCAAACGAGTGTCCTCTAAATGGGCTAAAAATAAGATAAATTTTGCCAAACATCGTCAAATAGTTGGTCAATATCTTGATATTACCTGCACTATTTTCCTCGTTTGACGGCGATTTATCTTATTTTTATCACCATTTTTAAAATGAGGGCACACCCTAAAATTTTTAATAAAAACCTGTATAAATTAAAAGTCACTTATCTGTTATACGAATGGATTGCTATATATGGTAGTCGTTAGATAGTTATCGATAATATAAAAAATACTGTGAAATAAGAATCAAAAAGCTAATCAATATTCACCTGCTCTTATTGATAGTTGTGAGTAATATATTTAAATCAATCTGTAGTAATAATACACGATATACCATTATATAGTATACAAATATATATATTAATTAGTCGGTTATTATGACTTTATAGGGTTATGAAAAGTACATAAATAAAACCATAGCTGAAAATGTGCAAGCATGAGGGTAGGGGAAGCGTGCTAAAGGTTTCAAAAGTTGTTTTGACAAGCGCACATTTTCCCCTACAGCCCATATTTCACGGACAAAAAAAGCCCCAATCGTGAGATTGGGGCTTTCTAAATATTTGGTAGGCATAAGCAGATTCGAACTGCTGACCTCTACCATGTCAAGGTAGCGCTCTAACCAACTGAGCTATACGCCTATTTAGGTCATGCATTTTAGCAAGTTTTTCAAACTTTGCAAGCCTTTTCTATCACAATACTCACTTATTATCATAATATTTGATAAAGCGTCAGATATAGAATATTTATTAGTGTTAATTATTTATTTATATTAAATACTAATTTAATTGTGTTTAGTTTTTATTGTTAATAAAAGTGTCATTCCTATTATTTATCAAGGCTGAACTGATATGATATATCTTGAGTTTTGGTGATAATGATTTCAAATGAATCTTGATTGCCAAGAATGAAATAAGCATAAGTTGGAGGAGAATATGGGTCTATTGGTAGATGGGCAGTGGCAAGACAAATGGTATGACACAGAATCTAGCGGTGGACGCTTTGAGCGTGAAGATGCAGGTTTTAGAAACTGGGTCACGGTAGATGGCAGCGCAGGACTGTCAGGTGTAGGGGGATTTAAAGCTGAGGCCAATCGCTATCATCTATATGTTTCGTTAGCTTGTCCTTGGGCGCATCGTGCTTTAGTTTATCGTAAGCTCAAAGGCTTGGAAGATATGATTTCACTTTCTGTCGTCCATCCCTATATGGGTGAGCATGGCTGGACGTTCTCAGATGGTTCAGGTGTCATCGCTGATCCTATCGTAAATGCGAGCTATTTATATGAGATATACAGGGCGGCAAAACCGGACTATACAGGACGTGTCACGGTACCCGTTTTATGGGATAAAAAGACCAATACCATCGTTAGTAATGAGTCGGCAGAGATTATTCGTATGTTTAATTCAGCCTTTGACGAAATTGGTGCATTGGCGGGTAATTTTCTACCGATAGAGTCATTAACAGCAATCGATGAGATCAATGATTTTGTTTATCCTGCGATAAATAATGGCGTGTATAAAGCAGGTTTTGCGACTACGCAAGCAGCTTATGAGGAGGCAGTGACGGAGCTGTTTGCCGCGCTAGATACGTTAGAGGTACGCTTATCCAGCCAGCGCTATTTGGTCGGTGATACGATAACGGAAGCAGATTGGCGACTGTTTACGACCTTGGTGCGCTTTGATGCTGTGTATGTCGGACATTTTAAATGTAACCTGCATCGTATCGTTGATTACCCAAATCTATGGGGCTATCTGCGTGAGTTATACCAAGTGCCAGGTATTGCGGAGACGGTGAATATGGCTCATATTAAGCAGCATTATTACACCAGTCATGCCAATATCAATCCTACTCGCATCATACCTGTGGGACCAGTGGTTGATTTTAATGAGCCGCATGACCGTGCACATTTATAGCTTTATTTATTAAAATAAAGCATTCAGACGAAAAAACGCCTCAACCACTATTAGGTAGTTGGGGCGTTTTTTTATGAGATGAAATACTCTTTACTTCATGTTAGGCATTGTTTAATTGACGTGCTGCTTCTAGAGCAAAGTAAGTCAAGATACCATCAGCACCAGCGCGGCGGAAGCCGATTAAAGACTCTAAGATGACGGCATCGCTGAGCCAGCCGTTTTGAATGGCAGCCATGTGCATCGCGTATTCACCAGAGACTTGATAAGCAAAGGTCGGTACACCAAAGGTATCTTTGACCTCACGAATCAAGTCTAGGTATGGCTGACCAGGCTTAATCATGACCATATCAGCACCTTCATTGATGTCCATGGCCACTTCATGCAATGCCTCTGCGCGATTGCCAAAGTCCATCTGATACTGTTTTTTATGTCCACCTTTTAGGTTGCCAGCACTACCGACCGCATCACGGAATGGACCATAATAAGCGGATGCATATTTTGCTGAGTAGGCCATGATGGCGGTATTGACAAAACCTTCGGCTTCAAACGCATCACGCATGGCCTTAATGCGGCCATCCATCATATCGCTTGGGGAGATGATATCCGCACCTGCACGAGCATGTACCAATGCTTGCTTGACTAGCACTTCAATGGTTGCATCATTGATGACATAGCCAGTGTCATCTAGCAAACCATCTTGACCGTGTGAGGTATAAGGGTCTAAGGCAACATCGGTCATAACTACCATTTCTGGTACGGCATCTTTGACCGCCTTTATTGTACGTGCCGTTAGTGCGTTTTCGTCATAAGCTGATCTGCCATCAGCTGTTTTTAATGAGTTATCAATCACTGGGAAGATATCGATGGTTGTAACGCCTTCTGCCAGTAATTCTTTGGCGTAGTGGATCAGTAAGTCAATGGATAGGCGCTCGACACCTGGCATACTAGCAATCGTTTCGCGCTGGTTCTCACCTTCTAGTACAAAGACAGGGGCGATAAAATGTTTAGGATGTAGCTCAACTTCACGAATCATGGCACGTACATTATCGTTATAACGTAGGCGGCGTAAGCGAGTAGCAGGGTATTGGCGATTGAAAGTATAAGTCATGTTTTTCTCACTATAGGATTTTATCTGGATTTTGATTTAGGTTTTTTATCACAGATGGTTATAACAACAGCGTTATTTAATGATATTAAAAATATCTAACGCTACTATAACCAATAGTGATAGTAGAAAGCAAAAAGCCCTACCAAGTCGGTAGGGCTTTTTGTACTTATCGACTGCTGATCTTATGATATGGCCATGAGATAATGCCTCTATCAAGCTTAAGGACGAGTATCCTTAAGGATTAGTTGTCTGTGTGACAGATGCTGGCTCAACAGTGCTCTTGTTAAAAGTCGTCTTTTCCGTGATTACTCCTACAGTCGCATCCGTTGTACCATCGTTATTAATATCAACTTCGGTAGTAGGTCTAAAGGTTGTGGATTCAGATGGTTGCGCTTGTTCAATCGCTGATGCTTCCTCTAAAGAAACCACGCGTGCTGAGCCTGCAGCATTAACTGCATTGGTGGCTTTTGTCTTATTACCGTAGTTTGACACATTCGCTATTTGTGCCAAGTTGGTATGCTGCGGTACTGGAATATCAGTTGGTACGTCTAGATTGGCACCGCCGCCGAGCGCTTGATACAACTCAATTTGGCTAATGACTTTTTGTAGCTCTAAATTCAAAATACCCTGCTGCGTTGAGAATAAAGAACGTTGTGCATCAAGTACGTCTAGGTAGTTAGAGACACCTGCTTTAAAGCGTGCATTGGCAATATTATAAGTTTGCTCATAGTTGTCTTGCAAACGATATTGTGCATCGAGCTGATCGCCTAATGTTGCTCGTGTTGCGAGGACGTCAGAGACTTCACGGAACGCCGTTTGAATAGAGCTTTCATAGGCAGTCAGCGTTTGGTCGCGCTCAATCTTAGCCACATCATAATTGGCATCTAAGCTACCAGCATCGAAAATAGGCACACTAATACTTGGACCAAATGACCAACCAAATGAACCACTGCTGAATAAATCATCCAAACTGCCACTACTAACACCGATATTACTGGCCAGGCTGATAGATGGGAAATAAGAGGCACGTGCTACTTCGATGTTGGCACCAGCAGCTTTCAAGTTGTATTCTGCTTGTAGCACATCTGGGCGATAGCGTAGCAACTCACTAGGTAATCCAGTATTAAATATTTGCTGGTTAGTAATATTGGTAACCGAAGGCGTAGGCCGAAGGTCACTAGGTATAGGTGCACCAACTAAGTACTGCAAAGCATTACGTGCCGTCAAAACACTGCTTTGAGCACTCAACATCGCAAGATTGGCGTCTTCTAATGAGGCGCTCGCTTGCAAAGAAGCCAGTTTGTCATCAATGCCTGCTTCAAAGCGTTTGGTGGTGATAAAGAGTGACTCTTTACGACTTTCATAAGTTTTGGACGCCAACTCAAGTTGGGCTAGGCTATAACTTAGATTGGCATAGCTCTGGGCAATATTACTGATGAGCGTGATTTGAGTGGTGTTTTTTGCAGCTGTGGTGGCCAAAAAGTTCTGTAAGGCTTGATCTTTTAGGCTTGAAATTTTACCCCAAAAATCCAGCTCATAGCTTGCTAAACCCAGATTAACATTGTAGCTATTACTGGCGTTACGATCAGTGCTGTTTTGGGCACCGCGAGAATAACTGCCACTACCATCAATCGTTGGCAAGTCGCTAATATCCGTGATTCGATATTGTGCACGTGCTTTTTCAATGGCTAGACGTGCGCTTTCGAAGTCTTTATTGTTTTCAAGACCCAGTGCTATGAGAGCTTTTAAGCGCTCATCGCTATAAAAATTCTGCCAGCGCTGACTGGCAATACTGGCCTGATCAGCGCTACTAGCCGTGTCCTTATCGTATGCTTCATAGGCTTGGTTGATTGGAACATTAGGCTGAGCCAGCACAGGGTTTATATCTGATTTCGGAATCGTATTACAAGCAGCCATACTGATTGCTAGGGTTGTTAGACCTATTAGCCGCACACCATTTTTACGAATGCGAGATGGTAATAAAAGGGTAGAGGTCACGGGGCACTCACCTGTCGTTGCGCCCACGCTGGCAGTCATATTGACTGTCGCGTGTGCTGAGTTTGAGGTAAAAATCGAACGAAAACTCATTATGTATTGTCTCCTAAGTTCACAGGCTGATAACTCTTAGAGAGAGTCGGACTTTGTGGATCACCATTTGGTGTATCATCACCATCGTCTCTATCATTTGGCTTGTTATTCTCATATTTATGAGGAAAGATACTACGTATCCAGATATAGAACATGGGAATAAAGAAAACACCTAATATAGTGGCACTAACAACCCCACCAAGTACACTGGTACCAATAGCACTTTGGCTGCCAGAACCAGCGCCAGTGGCTAAGAATAATGGTACAACCCCGAGGCCAAAGGCAAGCGATGTCATAATGATTGGGCGCAAGCGTTGACGCGCTGCCGTCATCACTGACTCTTTAAGACTATAACCAGCGTCTTGATAATCTCTTGCAAATTCGATAATTAAAATCGCATTTTTAGCAGACAGTCCAACTACAGTCAGCAAACCTACCTGCAAATAAACATCGTTGGCGAAGCCGCGCATCCATGTAAATAGTACTGCGCCTAAAACACCAAGTGGTACAACTAATATGACAGAGAAAGGTATCGACCAGCTCTCATACAAAGCAGCTAGACATAAGAATACCACTAAGAGCGAGACTGCATATAGCAATGGAGCCTGAGCACCTGATTTTTTCTCTTCAAGTGACGTGCCTGTCCACTCATAACCGACGCCTTCAGGCAGATTGGTTATCATCGTCTCTACCGCCGCCATTGCTTCACCCGTACTGAGTCCAGCAGCAGCAGAACCCTGAATGTTCATAGAAGGGAAACTGTTGTAACGGGTCAGACGCGGAGAACCTGACTGCCATTCACTGCTAGAGAACGCATCGAATGAAATCATATCGTTATTGTCATTACGTACATACCACTTACCAAGATCGTCAGGATTGGTACGACTACTCGGCTCGCCTTGTACATAAACGCTCTTAATACGACCACGGTCAACGAAGTCATTGATATAACTTGAGCCCCATGCGGTCGAGATAACGCTATTGATACTGGACATCGACAAGCCATATGCAGCGGCCTGTTCTTGATTGACATTGACTTTCAGCTGCTGTGCATCCTCTTGACCGTTAGGACGTACACCAGAGACTTGGTCGTTTTGAGCGGCCATACCCAACAACATATTGCGGGCTTCGAGCAGCCCTTCATGACCGACGTTTCCGGTATCCTGTAGCATCAAGTCAAAACCACTGGCATTACCAAGTTCAGTAATAGCGGGCGGTACAATGGGGAATACTTGCGCCTCATTAATCTGAGTAAAGAAGTACCCCATTGCTCGGCCAGCCACAGCTTGCGCGGTATTTTCATCACCTGGGCGTTCATCCCAATCCGACAAGCGTACAAACGCCAGACCCATGTTTTGGCCTGATCCGGCAAAACTAAAGCCTGCAACGGTAAAGACAGAGGCAATATTATCGGCTTCTTGAGTATCGTAATAGTTTCTAACTTTATCCAGTACGTCTTGTGTCTGATCGAGTGTAGAGCCAGAGGGAAGCTGAACTAAGGTAAACATAATACCTTGATCTTCTTCTGGCAAAAACGAGCTAGGAATGCGTAAAAAGATCACCGTCATAATACCAATAATGGCAGCATAGCCAATTAAATATAACCATTTACGACCGAAGCTTTTACCCACGAAGCGCTCATAAGAGATGCTTGCTTTAGAGAAGCTACGGTTAAACCAACCGAAGAAACCTTTTTGAGTGGCCATATTACTCTTGTCATGGCTCTTGCTACGTTTAAGCAAGGTCACACACAGGGCAGGGGTAAAGATAAGGGCAACTAAAGCCGATAGTACCATGCTGGTAATCAAGGTAATGGAGAACTGACGATAGATAGCACCAGTTGAACCGCTAAAGAACGCCATAGGTACAAATACTGCTGATAGAATCAGAGCAATACCAACAACAATCTTACTAATTTCACCCATCGATTGAACGGTAGCGTCTTTGACAGAAATGTCAGGATCTTCTTCCATAATCCGTTCGACGTTCTCTACGACTACGATGGCATCATCGACCAATAGTCCGATAGACAGTACCATCGCAAACATAGTCAGAACGTTAATACTAAAACCTGCGATATACAGCACACACAAGGTACCCAAAAGTACCACAGGTACAGCCAATGTCGGGATAATCGTTGCACGCCAGTTCTGTAAGAAAATGAACATGACGATAAATACAAGCACAATAGCTTCGATGAGCGTATGTACTACTTGCTCAATAGACAACCGAACGAATGGTGTCGTGTCATAAGGAGTAACCGTGGTTAGGCCAGCAGGAAAGTTTCGTTCCAACTCAGCCATACGAGCACCAAGTGCTTCGCGCGTATCAAGTGCGTTAGCGCCACCTGCCAAGGATATACCCATACCAGCAGCTTCTTGACCGTTAAATAGTGAGTTAACACTGTAGTCTTGACTTCCAATCTCAACATCTGCGACATCGCTTAAGCGTACTTGCGCGCCTGAGGCATCCGTTTTCAATAATATGTTTCTAAATTCATCAGGGGTCTGTAGGTAGCTTTGTACCGTTACAGTTGCGTTGATGACTTGTTGTTCAGTGTCAGCGGGCGCTTGACCTAACTGGCCTGCAGAGACTTGCGCATTTTGCGCACCGACGGCAGTAATGACATCAGAAGGCATCAAGTTATAGCTACGTAAGCGTGCAGGGTCTAGCCAGATACGCATCGCGTAGGTAGAGCCAAATACACGAACTTCACCAACACCTTCGACACGGCTGATCTGATCAACGATGTTTGAGTTAATGTAATCTGCGATATCACCGCGATCCATACTGCCATCTTCAGAGATGAATGCTTGCACCATCAAAAAGCTGCTAGAGGATTTGTTGACCGTGACACCTTGACGCTGAACGGATTCAGGTAGTGAGCTTGTTGCTGCTTGAAGCTTGTTCTGTACCTGTACTTGAGCGGTATCAGAGTCAGTACCAGTCTCAAAGGTGAGCGTCACTGATGCGCTACCGTTTGACGAGCTGGTTGATGACATATACATCAAACCATCAAGACCTTTCATTTTTTGTTCGATGATCTGGACCACTGAGTTTTCAACGGTTTGCGCACTGGCACCAGGGTAATTTGTGCTAACTGTAACAGTCGGCGGTGCAATACGTGGGTACTGTTCGATCGGTAGATTAATGACCGATATCACCCCGATGAGCATGACTAAAATAGCCAATACCCATGCAAAAATAGGGCGATTAATAAAAAAACGTGACATAGTATATCCCTAAGTCTTCCTATCTTTGAATGGAATTAGTTAGCTGCATCTTCCGCAGGTTTCTTGGCCGTGTTGCTGTCAGCAGGGTTCTTAGTTGCTGCTTGCTGTGGTGTTTTGGCCGAAGTACTAGCAGGCGTGCTATTTCCAGTTGATGCTGGCGTAGCATTTTCTACAGGCTTGGCAACGACTTCTTGATCAGGCTTAACTTTTGAGCCACCGATGACCACTAGCTTGTCGCCTTCTTTTAGACCGTCAGTCACTATCCATTTGCCTTCATATGTACCATTGATCGTTACAGGGCGTACTTTAATTTTATTGTTTTCATCGACGATATAAACTTGAGTTTCATTTTTGGTAGAGCGGGTGACCGCGCTTTGTGGTACCAATACTGCGTTGGTAATGACACTTTGGGTCAAACGCGCACTTACATACATACCCGGTAGTAGAATATCATTACTATTCGGGAAAATTGCGCGTAGAGTGACGGCGCCAGTTGATTCATCAACTTGTGCTTCAGATAAAGCCAATTGACCACTAACGGGATAAACGGTACCGTCTTCTAATACCAACTCAACACTATTCAGTCCCGCTTGTGCTTTGCCTGCAGCGATTTGTTGCTTCAATTTTAGCAGCTCGGATGAAGACTGACTGATATCGACATAGATAGGATCTAGACGTGAAACTGTCACGAGCGGATCAGTTTGACTGGCACTAACCAACGCACCAGCAGTAAAGTTTGAGCGGTCACTACGACCAGAAATGGGTGCACGTACTATCGTGCGACTAAAGTCTAGGGCACTGGCTTTTAAACCCGCTTTTGCGCTTGCAATACTCGCTTTTGCGCTTGCGGCGCTGGCTTGTGATTGGCCAATAGCTGCGCGTGCGCTTGCTACCGCTGCTTCGGCTGTGCGTACAGCTGTCACAGCTTGATCGTATTCTTGTTTAGATATGGCATTAATTTCGACCAAACCACTCAATCGCTGTAAGTCGCTTTGTGCTTGTGCTAATGATGCTTGATTACTCACCAAGGTAGCTTTGCTGCTGGCCGTGTTTGCCAATGCTGTTTGATAGTTGGCCTGAGCCTGTGCGACAGCTGCTCGACCACTCGTTACAGAAGAAGCATAATTGTCCGTATTAATACGATAAAGTGCCTGACCTTTTTTGACAGAGCTCCCTTCACGGAAAAGTATTTCATCAATGACGCCACTAACCTGTGGGCGGATGTCTGCGGTTTGGTAGGCTGTGGTACGACCAGCAAAGGTTTTTACTTGAGGTACGGTTTCGAAGGTTACGGTTTGGACGTTGACGACAGATGGAGGCATTTGCTGTTGTGCTGCATCTCCAGCAGCATCGCCATCATTGTCACAGCCCACCAATACAGCTCCAGATAGTACAGCTGCCATTATAAGCGCAAGATAAGAGTGCTTCATCAATGTCCTCGTCAATAATATAATTGCGGTATAAATAAAAGAGTAATAATCAGTAGTAGTGTTTGATATATCGTTATTTATGCTATAACAATCAGCATTAGGTGCTATGAATAATAGGCATATGCATTACAATGTTGATTGTTTAATAAATTTAAAAATGGCTATCAATACGAAATATATAACTTAGATTAAATAATCAGGTATTAGCCAATAAGCATAGTCCGCTATTATAAACTAAAGGGTTAACCCCACAGTCAAGCTAATAAAAAGAAATTTTTCCTAAAAAAATCCGTATTTCTAATCATAAACAATAAAGATATTGAGGGTGTACGCACCACAAAATATAACGTTCAACAAGATGTAACATTATGAACCAGTTAAAATTATGTTGTTTTTTGGTTAATGAAGCTGATTTTGTACATATCTAAAACTGTATTTAAGAAGTGTCATGTAGACAGCAAAACATTGTATTTAGCGATATCTAAAATCATTTTTAAATTTAGTTAAGCTGTATGGGTTGCTATTAGGGAGTGTCCTCAATTCAATTGATAGACATCTAAATGGGTTAAAAATGGCTAAATCTTGCCAAACAGCGTCAAATAACTGACTAATATCTCGATATTATCTGCGCTATTTTCCTTGTTTGACGACAATTTATCTCATTTTCATCACCATTTTTTAAATGAGGACACGCCCTAGAACAAATATTATTTCGTTATAAAAAGCAACCATCACGCAATTATAGTACTGCTTAGACTTATGAAACTTAAAGAAAGGTAACGATTTAACTAAAAGAACAAGTGTGTCAGTAATTAGAATGTTTAGCGAATGATATCAAATAGATAAATTTTGCCCAATTATATTGGACTATATTGAATACTTACAGGTTTGCATCTGCTCATAAGTGATACTGCTGATCATAGCAGTCTTGCGCTTGCAAGTTCAGTGAGTTGATATAAACCTAAACGGTAACGATTGTCCGGCAGTGTGCTAAGCGCATCTTGAGCCAGTTTGGTTTCTTCCAGCGCACGCTTTTTACAGTAGTCCAATGAGCCTGAGCTTCGCACTAGTTCAATCAGCTGTTCTGCATTTGGCGTTTTACCGGTTTGTACGGCAACTCTCAACTGCTCATAACCTAATGCATCACGGTCTTTTAATAGCTCAAGTGCTTTGATAGTGGGTAGCGTTGGCTTGCCTTCCGCAAGATCATCGCCAAGGTTTTTGCCCATTAATTCACTATCACCACTATAATCAAGCACATCATCAATAATTTGAAAAGCATTACCAAAGTGTTGACCGAAATCACCTAGTGCCTGCATATATTCTGTTTTACCTTGTAAGATAGCAGCTCCTTGCGTTGCCATCATAAACAGACGTGAGGTTTTACCATCAATAATGCGCAAGTAGTCTGATTCTGTAGCGCTAGGGTTATGCTGATGTTGTAATTGCAATACTTCACCCTCAGCGATATCGCATGTGCCATCAGAGAACACTTGTAATAATGGCAAGCTTTGAAAGCCAACGAGTAGATTAAAGGCCCGAGCAATCAGATAATCACCAACCAATACGGCGGTAGCGTTATCCCATGTAGCATTGGCTGTAGGTTTGCCACGACGTTGACCTGACTCATCAATAACATCATCATGAACTAAGGTAGCGGTATGTAACATCTCAGTGATAGCGGCCAAATGCATGGCTTGTTGTGATGGGTTGTCGTTGAACATACGTGCGCATAACAAGGTAATTAACGGGCGCATACGCTTGCCACCAGCATTAATTACATGCTGTGAAACGCTCATTACTAACTGAACCTTGGAGTTCAGACTACCGAATACTTGCTTATCCATAATCTCAAAATCACTAGACACGATACTCTGGATATCAGCATAGTTAAGTGTTGATGGCATGTTTAGATCTGTCTTATTTAGAGGAGTACTGGTCATAATAAATAGTCGTATTATAAAAGTGAAGAGAGTTTTCAGCCTTGGATCTCTAATGGATAAGGCGTTTTTTCTATAATAGCATAGCTGTGTCTTTAAATTGTTGGTTAAAGTATTTAGAGAGCAATGTACCTTTTCTATATCATGTTTGTTGAGCGTATGTAGACATTGAAATAAAACACTCAAAATTAGCTGAAATGCTACGTAGGTAAATAAATCTGTTTTTACTAGGGCATGTCCTCAATTCAATCGATAGTTATCTAAATGGGTTAAAAATAGCTAAATCTTGCCAAACGGCGTCAAATAGCTGACTAATATCTCGATATTATCTGCGCTATTTTCCTTGTTTAACGGCAATTTATCTCATTTTTATCACCATTTTTAAAATGAGGACACGCCCTAGATTTATAAAGAAAAAAGATATCTATAAAGAACTATAAGTAACTGATTATATAAGTTATAATAACGACCTTTAGGCATAAACCACTATCCACTATTATTTTGCGATGCCTCTTTTGTTGAGCGTTAGAATAGATGTGTTCACAATCAATAGCTTATATAGTAGCAAAAGGTATGCTTATTCGTGTAACCACCTTACAAAAACAAGATGTGCGGCTTGCTTTTATGAGCAAAAAGCCGTAAAATCTTGCCTTTAATTTTTCCCTGTCGTGTTCGTCGTAAAAGCGTTGGTATAACATCAGCCACGGCACACGGGTTAAACGGAGTCAGACAATGTACGCAGTAATCAAAACTGGTGGTAAACAGCACCGTGTAGTCGTCGATGAGTTGCTTAAAGTTGAACTACTAAAAGCAGAAAAAGGCGAAACTATCAAATTTGAAGACGTATTAATGGTTGTTGACGGCGATAACGTCAAAATCGGTCAACCTGTCGTTGAAGGCGCTAGCGTTGAAGTTGAAGTTGTTGAGCATGGTCGCGGCGAAAAAATCCGTATCATCAAGCACAACCGTCGTAAGCATTATCACAAAGAACAAGGTCACCGCCAATGGTACACCTTGTTAAAAATCAAAGCTATTAATGCCTAATTACCCATTTAGCAATTACTGCTAAACAGCGCACTAAATGCTTAAGAGTTGCCGCATCAGCGGTAAGTCAAATTAACAAGGAGATTTTCTCATGGCACATAAAAAAGCTGCCGGTTCGAGCCGTAACGGTCGTGATTCAAACCCAAAAATGCTAGGCGTAAAAATCTTTGGTGGCCAAGCTATCACAGCTGGTAACATCATCGTTCGTCAACGTGGTACAGAATTCCATGCAGGCGAAGGCGTTGGCATGGGTCGTGACCATACTTTATTTGCACTGAATGACGGTGTTGTAAAGTTTGCGACCAAAGGTAAATTTAACCGTCGTTATGTTACGGTTGAAAACGTATAATTATCTATTTAGGTCATTTTGTTCTTTGAATGCAATGATCGGATAATTAAAAAAGCTCCTATTGCCTTGTGGTAGTAGGGGCTTTTTTATATGTATTGATTATAAAAAGTATTGTCAAACGATGATAATAAACAACAATAGTCATTACTCATCCTGCTGAATATTATGTAACAATCATAATTACAAGCCTGTATGGCAGGTGTAGTAATGATTGCAAATCATGACTATGCGTGTGATAAAAAAACTGGCACACTACCTCTATTGTTTATAGACACTAGTTTGATTCTCGTCAAATAAGCACTGGTATAAAATTTTAATTGAAATACTGTATTTTTAAGCGATTATGCATTTTAAAGAGGATTAATGATGACTTTATTAACCAAACAATCAAAAAAACAGATAAGCTTAAAACAAAAAGTAGCGAATGGTGCTTTAGCAGGTATATTGCTGACATCGCTTGGCGTGGCGGCACCTATGATTGCGATGACACAGTCTGCTACTGCAGCACCCGCAGATAACCTAATCGCTGCTAAGCGCTTGAATACGCTTTTGACAAATACGAAGAGCATGACGGCTAACTTTACTCAAACGACTAAAGGTGCGAACAGCGGTACGTTCAGTGGCTCTATGAGTGTGCAACGCCCGAATAGTTTCCGCTGGGAAACCAAGTCACCATCAGAGCAGTTAATTATTGCTAATGGCAGTTCAATGTGGGTATATGATAAGGACTTAGAGCAAGCGACTAAGCAAAACGTGGATAGCCAAGTCGGTAATACACCAGCGTTACTACTATCAGGTGATCCGAGTAAAATTGATCAAAGCTTCAAAATTACTCAGCCATATGATAATAAAAACTACTACGTGCTGTATCCAAAATCAGACAATGCCAGCTTTAAGAGCTTGTCAATGAGCTTTAGTGGTGGCAAACCTGTAATGATGGTGTTGAACGATACGCTTGGCCAAACTACCTCTATTAAGTTTAGCAGTATCAAAATGAACCCAAGTATTAGTAGTAGTCAGTTCAAATTTACACCGCCTAAAGGTGTTGATGTTATCAATCAGTAAAATCAATTTCTGAACGGTATGACTACTCAGATAAAAACAGTATGATTACTCAAAAAAAAGGACAAATCTTAAATGATTTGTCCTTTTTTATGGCAATGAGTATGGCTATAAGATGGTGATAGTATTGCTATCTCGATATTGTGCGTTGAGTGCTTTCAAAGCGTTGATGTTTTAAGACATGGCTTTGATGGTCTCTATATCGGGCATTGGTGGTAACTCATCCAAGCTTGTTAGCCCAAAAGCATCTAAAAACTGTGGTGTGGTATGAAGTAAGGCAGGGCGACCTAAAGTTTCTTTATAGCCATTTTCTTTTATCCACCCCTTATCAAACAATTGCCGTAATATATTGCTCGACAACGTCACACCGCGCACATATTCTATGTCGCTACGGGTGACTGGCTGTTTGTAAGCGATCACACTTAGGGTTTCTAGTAACGCTTGGCTTAGACGCTCCTGCCGCTGTGGAAAGACGCTTTGAATCAAGCTGCTATAGTCATCTGATATCTGTAGTCGATACCCGCTAGCGGTCTCGTGCAAGCTTAATACACCGCTATCTAATCGTATCTGCAATAAAGAAAACGCTTGATTCAACTCTTTCGCCGATAAAGAAAGGTGTTTCTTTAATGCATGAGCAGTTAGTGGCGCCTCCGAGGCATGTAATAGCACCTCAATATCTTTACTGATACTTTCTAAGTGCTGACGTTGCTCATCGGTCAATGACAGTAGCGCTACTGATGATGTTTTCTCATGGCGTTGCTTTAGGTTAGAGGTATCTGTCATGACAAAGCTACTCTTTTTAAATGTTGGTATGTATAAAGGCACGCTTTAATAGATAAATGATGATTATGCCAACCACTGTAACGTCAATAGGCCGGTTTGCTGATCTTGTTCAGTATCAGTGTTTTGATCAACAGTAGCGTTGTGATCAATAGCAGGGACACTTTCTAATTCAGTGTTCATGACACCAACCAACTGCCGTTTAATCAGCTCTAATACCGCGACAAAACTGACCACGACGCCTATTTTACCTTGTGATTTATCTAACAGTTCATAAAAAGAGTGTGCACCATCTGTGCTCAGTTGCCGACTGATACTAGCGATACGGTCAGCAAGTGGTACGATATCGACCTTAATATTATGCATTTGATAATCAGGCTGTAGCTGCATCTTAAATAAGCTATCAATCAACAGATTGGGTGAGTAGCTAGGTAACTCTGCATGCATAATGTCTTGGCTAGGCATGCTAACCATCGCCAAAAATACATCACGTTCTAGGCGAACTAAGTTATCCAAGCGCTGACTGGCTTCTTTGATTTGTGCATACTCTTCCAACCGCTCAATCAACTCTGCTTTTGGATCACGCTCATCAGTTGGTGTTTCTGGTTTTGGAAGCAGCAGCTCTGTTTTAATAGCAATCAATGTCGATGCCATTAGCAGATAGTCACCGGCCAACTCAAAGTGATCGGTATCCAACTCACTGATATAAGCCAAATACTGCTCAGTGATGGGCAGTATTGGCATTTGGGTTAGGTCAACGTTATTTTTTTTGACCAAATACAACAAAAAATCTAAGGGTCCAGCGAACTGCTCTAGCCAAATGGCAAAAGCTTGCGGCGGCACGTACAAGTCTTCTGGCAAGTGCTGCACTGGCGTCTGATAGATACGTAATGACATATCATGAGTGCTGGCAGCGGTAGCCGGTGCTTCTTCTAACAACTGACTCGTATCCAATGGATTATTTGAGCTTGGCAAGTGGTTTGATGCCAATGGCTCGGCGTGTTTTATCCAGTTGCTTGCGGCTATGACGACGTGCTTTTTCTGCGCCCATTTGTAGTATTTCTTCAAGTTCTTTTGGATTAGCCATCAGCTCTTGGTAACGTTCGCGGAATGGCGCGATTTCGTCATTTATTTTGTTGAATAAGGCTTTTTTTGCATCTCCCCAGCCTATACCAGTAGCAAACTGCTCACGCATATCCGCTATTTCTTCAGGCGTTGCAAAAGCTTTATAAATCTCAAAGATAGCTGAGTCGTCAGGGTCTTTTGGCTCATCAGGCAGCTGCGAGTTGGTGACGATTTTCATGATGGCTTTTTGCATTTGCTTTTCGGCGCTTACTTGCGGATTAGTATCGCCAAATAGCGGAATGGTATTGCCATAGCTTTTACTCATTTTACGGCCATCAAGACCTGTTAGTAATGGAATATCATCATCTACAACCGCAGATGGTAGCGTAAATAAAGTTTTGTATCGATGATTGAAAGTACCTGCGATATCACGCGCCATTTCGATATGTTGTATTTGATCACGACCTACAGGTACATGGGTGGCATTGAACATCAATATATCGGCTGCCATTAGTACCGGATAGCCAAATAGTCCCATGTTGATACCTTGATCAGGATCGACGTCTTCCTTTTCCATATTGATATCGACGGCTGCTTTATAGGCATGAGCACGGTTCATCAGACCTTTGGCACATGAGCAGTTCAATACCCACGCCAGCTCTGGAATCTCTGGTACATCTGACTGACGATAGAAGGTCACACGCTCTGGGTCTAGACCACAGGCAATCCAAGTCGCGGCAATGGCTTTGGTTGACTCATGAATGATAGTGGGATCGTAACAGCCAATAATACCGTGATAGTCTGCCAAAAAGAAAAATGCTTCATCATCACTGTTTTGAATCGCTTGGATGGCTGGACGAATCGCACCAACATAGTTACCCAAATGTAGGGTGCCAGTCGGTTTAATACCAGTCAAAACACGCTTTACAGCTGGTGCTTCGGTAGAGGTTTGGTTGTTAGATGTACTATTACTAGTCATAGGAATTCCGTTATTTCGTTTATCAAATTATTATAAATGCGTTGTTATTTATGAATGATCATATTGAAAATATTGACCATAAAGTATAACAAATTTTTTGACCATTTTTCTTTGGAATGACCGCTACTTATAGATATTCGTGCGACCTGACGGCCCATGCTTAAAGCGACGATGGAACCACATCCACTGAGTGGGATCAATACGAATCAACCCCTCTAGCAACTCATTGACTCGCGTCGCATCAGCCAATTCATCGTTACTTGGATAGTTTTGAATTTCTGGGGTAATCGTTAGATGATAGTGCGGGCGTTTGCCTTTGGGTAAACGGTCTGGTGTCTGCCGGTAAGTATGCAGCGCCATTAATGCGGGTGGATGTGCCTTGTCGCCTAACTTTGCCATGCGCCGTGATGCTGTAATAGTCGCTGCTTGCACACCAAAGAATGGTGCCATGACGCCTTGTTTTAGACCATAATCTTGGTCAGGTGAGTACCAAATCACATGACCAGCTTTAATTGACTCAACAAAACTGCGCATGTCACGACTGGCTATTTGCTTGCTAAGAATACTGGCACGACCATTATAAACAAACCAATCAAGTAGCGCGTTATTCTGCGGTCGATACATCCCATCCATCGGAAAAAATTGCGTACAGAGCATGCCGCCCAGATCAAGCATCGTATAATGAGCGCCCAGTAAAATGACAGGACGACCCTCATTCTGTGCATTGACAACGTGATGTAATCCCGAAATTGAAACAGTACGAGTAAAAACATTTGGACGATACCAAGCACATAAAGTTTCAAACACACCAATGCCCTGATTGACAAAGACTTGTTTTGCCATCAATTCGCGCTCGACGTCTGGTTTTTCTGGAAAAGCCAGTTTCAAATTGATAAGCGTATCACGCCGACGTGAGCCTGCTACTTTATAGATAAATATGCCCAGCTGACGTCCCAGCCAAAACTGCCAACGTAGCGGCAAATATATGATGGGTAAGATCATTGCTGCCAATAGCCAAATGCCCCAATATTTAGGCAACAAAAACTGCCATTGAAAAGGTTTTTTATCAGCTTGCGCTGTACGCTTATGGGTTTGGCTAATAGTTGGCGTACCATCAGGTAGGGCAGGCGACTTCGTGGACGGCTGTATGCTTGGCGAGGGCATGCTGTCTTTTGAAGGTGGTTTACTGGGATCATACTGTTCGGGCGCTTTCATAATATCCTTTTGCAGCACTTATTATGGCATCGAATCATTGCTATTTTATCGTATTGAAGCTAATGATGAAAAGTTATTACGATAATGGGGTAGTGCTTGCTGGTTTACAAGTTGGGTTTTGATACAGTGAGTCTGTGGTGAGTTATGGATGTTGATAGGTAGGCATAAAAAAACCTCACAAGCTGCGAACAGCTTGTAAGGTTTTGCAAATCTATTCTTATCATTTAATGCAATGACTGCCGCTCCGAGAAAAAGACAACAGCTGCAAAACAGTAAGAAATAGCTTTGATTAACGTTTTGAGAATTGTGGACGTTTACGTGCTTTACGTAGACCCAACTTCTTACGTTCAACTTGACGTGAGTCACGAGTAACAAAGCCAGCTGCTTTTAGAGCAGGTTTTAGCGCTTCGTCAGCTTCGATTAGTGCACGAGTGATGCCGTGGCGGATTGCGCCAGCTTGACCACTGATACCACCGCCTGCAACAGTTACATATAGATCATATGCGTTAACAGAGTCTAGTAGTTCTAATGGCTGACGTACAACCATGCGTGAAGTTTCACGGCTGAAGTATTCGTCAAGTGGTTTACCGTTAACAACGATGCTACCAGTACCTTTTGATAAAAAGACACGAGCAGTAGAAGTCTTACGACGACCAGTTCCGTAATTGCGTTCCATAAGTGTATCCTTAGATGTCTAGTGCTTTAGGTTGCTGTGCTTCATGTGGATGTTCAGTACCCGCATATAGTTTCAGCTTCTTGATCATCGCGTAGCCGAGAGGGCCTTTTGGAAGCATACCCTTAACTGCTTTGTGTAGAACATCTTCAGGCTTATGTGCAAGCAATTTACTGAAGTTAGTTTCTTTGATACCACCTGGGTAGCCACTGTGACGATAGTACTTTTTATCTTGCGCTTTTTTACCCGTTACCGTGATTTTGTCAGCATTGATGACAACAATAAAGTCACCAGTATCAACGTGCGGCGTAAAAGACGGCTTGTGCTTGCCACGTAAGCGACTAGCGATTTCAGTGGCTAAGCGACCAAGGGTTTTGCCGTCAGCATCTACGACATACCAGTCATGGGTCACTTCAGCTGGTTTTGCACTAAGTGTTTTCATGATAAAACCTTAAAATTAGAATTCGTTGAGAGTTTAGCTGGGAACGGGGCTCTCAAAAAACAGACTGCACATTATAAGCAGTAGAGCCTACGCTTGCAAGCTGCATTAGGGTTTATTTTTGCCTTATATACATTTAACTGCAGCGTTTGGCCAGTTTTAAGCAGTTTTAGACATTTTTTAGTGATATTAAATGATTTATCAAATGTGACAAATGACACAATCGTCAATGTTACGTTTGGTAATCACCGTGCAATTATGACGATGATAGACGATAAAGTCCAGCAACAACTTGTCCAACTTTGGTTTGTTTTAAACATTCAAAATTTAAGTGCTGTAGTATTTTTTGCCGCTGAGCGGCTAAGTCATTATTCAAAGTATCTGCTAGTTGCTGCAGTTGACTCTCTAGGTCTTTGTCGGCCTCTAAATAGATCAACGTATTTGTATCAATTAATGATTGAGTGATGAGGGCCATCAAAATCGGCTGCCACAGATCCTGAGCATAAGGTGGATCAATAAAAACAATATCGAAAGTATGAGCAGTAAGCCGCTCCCGTATTAAGATTTGTTCTGCTGTACCTGTGATGATTTGATGGTTGTCAGTATTGAGGCGTAATTGCTCAGCACTTTTTTGCAGCATAGTGCTTTGAGCACGATTTATTTCAATAAAAGTACAGTGTGCAGCCCCGCGAGACAGTGCTTCAAAGCCTAGCACGCCACTACCTGCGCAGCTATCAAGCACATAGGCATCATGAATATCAGCGAGTAGCCAATTAAATAACGTCTCGCGCAGTCGATCAGGGGTTGGACGTAAACCTTCTGCATCGATGAAACTTACAATACGACGTTTAAATTGACCTCCAATGATACGCACATCGCCTGCTGCAGAGACTTTTTTGGTTTGAGTATTTTTTTTAGCTTTATGGCGGCTCATAGGTTTATTCATTATCTTATCTCACGGGCAGTCTTCTTACTCGGAGGTAGCGACTGCTTCTTCTTGTGCTTTTAGTGTAGCCTCTTCTTTATCACGTAAGGCATCACTCATGGCTTTTTCAAAGGCTTTTTGGCGTTTAATGACTTTTAATTCATCAGCAGTCGGTGGCAAAATAGGATTGCTCTTGCGTTGTAGGACCCAATAGTCAAAAAGTGCGCGGCCGATAGGGGCGGCAACCGTACTACCGCCACCACCGTTTTCGACCAGTACTGCAAGGGCAATCTGAGGGTCTTCGACTGGCGCAAAACCATTGAACCAAGCATGATCCCAATGGCGTTTATCTATTGCGGACTTATCATAACGTTTGCCCTGTGCAATAGATTTTACTTGAGCAGTACCAGTTTTGCCAGCGATACGGTAACGAGGGGTGTAAATACCACGAGCAGTCCCGCTTTTTACGGTATTTTCCATCGCATCGTGCATACGTAACCAATCAGAAGATTTACCATTATAATCAATTTTACCATCAGGTTTGGTGATGACGTCAACTTTGGCTTCACCGTTACTATTTTTGAGTAAGTGCGGGGTAATATGGTAGCCTTTATTGGCCGTCATGGCTGTGGCGTTAGCTACTTGTAGCGGGGTAGCCAAAAAATATCCTTGACCAATACTGACTGAAATGGTCTCGCCCGGTAACCAGTTTTTATCGTAGGTATCTTTTTTCCACTTTGGAGAGGGCATAATGCCTGTTTTTTCATTAGGTAAGTCAATACCAGTTTGTTCGCCAAAACCAAAGCGTACCATCCAGTCATGAAAACGTTGGATACCCATCTCGTAGGCCAACTTGTAATAATAGGTATCTACCGACTGCATGATGGATTTTTTTAAGTCGACGGTACCGTGTCCTCCTCGTTTCCAATCACGAAAACGGTGTGAATCACCAGGTAAACTGAAATAACCGGGGTCGTAGATAGTGCTATCCCAGTTACGTAAGCCGTAGTGGATACCGCCCAAGCCCTCAAAAGGTTTGATAGTAGATCCGGGTGGATACATGCCTTGAAGCGCACGATTATATAATGGCTGATCAGGACTATCTCGCAAGTCGCCATAGTCTCTAAAAGAGATACCTGAAATAAACGGGTTAGGGTCATAGCTTGGATTGCTGACAAAGGCCAATACATCGCCGTTCTTGGGATCGATCGCTACGATTGCGCCGCGTCGGCCATCAAGCTGTTGTTGAGCGACTGTTTGTAAGCCATAGTCCAGAGACAATGTGATGTCATTACCAGCGATAGGCGGCTTGGTATCCAGTTGGCGAATGATATTACCAAGAGCATCCGTTTCGACTGATTGATAGCCTGGTTGCCCGAGCAACACATCTTCATAATAGTCTTCGATACCGATTTTGCCGATTAGATCTGTACCAGCGTAACGGTCTTTATCAATACGTTTGCTTTCTTTGTCGTTAATACGACCCACATAGCCAATGACGTGTGCGAATAGCTCGCCATAAGGATAGTCGCGCGTTAACTTGCTTTGGATACTCACACCACGAAAAAAGGGTTTGCGTTCACTAAATTGTGCCAGCTGTGCATCAGTTACATCAATTTTTATGGTCACAGGATCATTTTTATTTTTGTTAAGACGCGCCAAAATATCAGTAATGTCTTTTGTTGTTAGATCGAAAATAGGCGCAAGTAACTGTAAGGTACGTTCTGGGTCTTCAACCTCATCAGGGCTTATCATTGCGGTAAATACAGGCTGATTGTCTGCCAGTATTATTCCATTACGATCATAAATATAACCACGGCTCGGCGGTGAAGATATTAGCTTGATACGATTGTTATCAGCTTGTGTTGTGTATTTATCATGGGCATAGACTTGTAGATAGCCATACCGCGTTATTAAACCGCCTAACCCAAGAAATATCAAAATACCAAAAACGATAATACGATGGATAAAGATACGACTGACCTGTTCAGTGTTGGGAGTTATTGGTTTATTCATATAAAATTAGAGCCTGAACGGTCAGATTAAGTCAATAAAATAAAAATAGGCAGGGTCGTTAACCAGTATGCAGCAAACATAAAGGATAATATAAGGGATTTCAAACATATAGAAGCAATCGTTTGAAATA
>NZ_JBQSXG010000040.1:0-25650 GCF_052378005.1 Psychrobacter sp. AOP31-B2-9 | reverse complement strand
TGGCTATCGCCATGCCAATCATACGAACACAGCTGACTCGAATGGAAGCGAAACGGATTAAAAGCCAGTTAGTAAGTTCGCTGGCTTCAGCAAAAGCAGAAAGTTACATTAGAAGACAGGACGTCATTGTATGCTTATCTGATAGCGGAGGACGCTGTCACAGAGATAGTGATAATACACTTTTGCTATTTGTAGACAAAAATGACAACAATCATTTTGATGCTCAAACAGATATTTTAATTGGGCAGCACGCGTTAGATCTTAAATACAGCAAGCTCAGTTTACGAGTTGGCGCTAAGCGACATTACACCAAATTTTGGGGAGATAGCGGACAACCTCGAGGACACTTTGGTCATATCAAATACTGCCCCACCGTTGACTATAATGAAACGATGTACCTTATATCATTTAGCCAAACAGGCCATATTAAACAAAAATTCAATGCAGACCATCCTACCAAATGTAATAGTTAAGCAAACTGACATATAATATGTTTAGCAACATATTTAGTAGCAACTATTGGTAACGTCGCTGCTGCTGCCATAGTAAACGGCTTTGTAATGGTTGATAATCAAGCAAATGATCAATCATATATCGATGCAGCTTTGACCAATTATTCAAAGTGGTTTGAGTGATACCCAACTCTGCCATCTTAATAATATCAACACCCATAAAGATAGCTTTTTCAGTTCTACTTCCTAACTCTTCAGATTGAATATTACTACGTAAGACAGGCATGAATCCCGCATCAGGTAAAAAGCAATAAGAGCATTCAGGCTCAATCGTATCTTGAATACTATCGTGGGTAAGCGTTAAAGTAAAACCCAATTCTTTAAACAGGTAATACTCAAATTGGCGCAAGCAAATGCGTAATTCAATAGCACTTAAAGAGTGTCTAAGTTGGTGCAGACTATCTTGGTAATGCTGCCATAATATCGGCATTGGATCTTCAGTAGGCAGAAGTCGCCACAATATTTCATTTAAATACAGTGCTGAATATTGATGTTGACCAGTGATACTCTTATAAGGGACTGACTCTAGAATAGTAGCCGTCTCGTACTCTTCTGCTATATCGATCGAAGTAGCACTCTGTGAGGTGATATGAATTTGACTAAATGTCTTTAAATCACGTTTGCCAGTAGCAAAAAGCTGTAATGGCATAAACAGTGGGGCACCCTTTTTCCCAATACCATGTATCACACCATGTTGCTGAGAAAACAGATAATATAAGGCGCGCTTTTCTTGATAAGGACGTTGATGTAATAAATAACCGATCAGCGCTTCGTTACGCATTTCTTATTACCCCAACATCGAACACCTAGAGAAATCTTCAGAGTGCTAGGGCGTGTCATTATTTTAAAAATGATGACACGCCCTAGTCTGCAATTAATATCCCAAACTGGTCAATGCACGTTCATCATCAGACCAACCGCGTTTCACTTTTACCCATAATGTTAGCATGATTTTTTTGTCAAAAAGCTGTTCCATATCTTTACGAGCATCCATGCCCACTTGCTTGATACGTTGACCTTTATCACCAATCACAATAGCCTTTTGGCCACCGCGCTCTACATAGATAGTCGCATCAATAAAGGTACAGGCTTTTCGTGGACGACCTGTTTTTGGGTCGGTATGCGCAGGCTCATCTTTGAACTCATCAATCTGCACGGTTAGATCATAAGGCACTTCATCACCCGCGCTACGCATGATTTTTTCACGGATAATCTCACTCGCCAAAAACCGTTCTGAGCGGTCAGTGATCTGTTCAGTATCATAAATAGGTGGCGCGATTGGTAGATGTGACGCAATCACTTCTTCTAAACGATCGAGGTTTTGATTTTTTAACGCAGATACTGGAACGATATCAGCAAAATCAAAACTGTCATTAAAAGTTTCAATAAGCGGTAACACACTGCCTTTGTCTTTCAATGTATCTGATTTATTAATAACCAGTACCACCGTTAGATCTGTTTCACCAAGTTTCTGTAATGTCAGTAAATCATCGTCACGCCATTGGTCTGAATCCACCACGAATAGCACTAAATCAACATCAACCAAAGCAGATACTGCCGCTTTATTCATACGCTCATTAATAGCCCGTACTTCATTATGATGAATACCTGGTGTGTCTACAAACACAGCCTGCATTTCATGATTAGATAGGATGCCATGAATACGATGACGAGTCGTTTGTGGTTTACGCGAGGTGATAGAAAGCTTTTGACCTAACAAATGATTCATCAAGGTCGACTTACCGACGTTTGGGCGGCCCACAATCGCAACATAACCAGTTTTAAAGCCATCAACCGTACCAGCATGCCCGCTAGGTGCAAAGAACTCTTCAATTGCGATGTCATTTTCTAACGAGATATCTTCTGATTGATTGATTTCTTCGGTAGTAATTTCGACGTTATTTTGGTTTGCATTTAACTCTGTGTTTTCGGTCATATTGTTAGCACTATCTTCATTATTTGATGGCAAATCAGTACGATTGCTCATAGGGTAAATCCTGTAGGGTTTATAACCAATTAAACGGTGCTTAATGAGGTCTTGGTTATATCGATATTAAAAAGCGAAATTGGTATTCAATAGGAAACATTAGGGCATGTTGAAATAAAAATACATGACATTTCAAACCAAGCAATCAAGTTTTAAAGCATTACGCTATGCATCTTCACTAAATAGCTATTATCAATTTAAAGCGGTCTTGGTAGCGTATGAGTAAATGTGAGTTATGAACGCTTTTTCGCCGAGTTTGGTAGTTTGTGCAATTGGTTAATCATTAATTCTGCTGCTTTTTGTTCAGCAATACGGCGACTCTCACCAGATTCAGTAATATCTACACAGTTATTAATATTAACATGGCAACGTACAACGAAAATTTGATGCGGTGCATTACCTCGTGTTTCCATCAACTCATAATGTGGCAAATCAAACTGCTTAGATTGAAGCCACTCTTGCAGACGACTTTTAGCATCTTTTAATGCTTTTTGATCATTAACATTATCAATCAAATCACCATACCAAGAAAGCACACAGTCTCTCGTGACACTCATATCTTGACTGTCTAAATAGATGGCACCAATCAAAGACTCTACCGCATCAGCCAGTATAGAAGCACGATTACGACCACCACCCTTTCTCTCACCCACGCCTAAGATAAGATGATTTGAAAGCTCTAGGTTTTGAGCGATAATGACCAGTGACTCTTGACGTACAAGTGTGGCACGCATACGGGTTAAACGTCCTTCATTTTGGCTAGGATAGCGATGATATAAAGCCTCACCTACGATCATACCTAACAAAGCATCGCCTAAAAACTCTAAGCGCTCATAATTTTTTTTGCTATCAAATGAACGGTGCGTCAGTGCCAGTTTCGGCAGGCTCAAATCTTTGAACACATAACCCAACTTACGCGTTAATACCGCTAACCGTTGAATAAATTCTGAGCTAACAACAGGTCTTTCGATAGACGTGCTATTTTTTTGAGGAGTAGGAACCGCTTGGGAATACTGCGAAGTTGGTTTCATGCGTGGCTTATGGTTATCCCTTCTGTTTTACGAATTTAAGCATATAGTCAAAGTATTTATAAATTGGTAAAGTGTTAACCTTACTATTTTGTACAATAGTATCATCTAAATTTGGTTGCTTCACATTAACTATTAACAGTTTTGACTAATTTTATAAAAAATTAATAGGCCTTTAAGCCCTTTCTTAATTACTCTGCTGTTGCCATTTCAATATCACCTTCAAAACGATTGACGATATCGACATTTTTAAAAAAGTTATTCGTTACTTCATATTTTTTGTGAATAGCCAACTGACCTATTTTTTCATTAGTGAAAGTAAATACGTCTTCAGCCTTAGTATTATAACTGGCATCAATAGATAGCTGTTTATTGACACGATCAACGAACTGTTTGGCTGTCTCTTTGCTATCATTTGCTTCCTTGAGCTGTGCGCTTAAGGTTTTGGTCAGTTGATAGTCACCAATCTGAGCTGGAACAATAGCAACCATCAATTTAGCAGTAATACCCAAAATGATGATAATTAATATGATGCTTGTCACACTAGCACCACGCTGCGTGGCCAATCCAGATAATTGCTGCATTATTATATCCTTCTACTGATAATATACTATTTTTAATATAGCCAAAGAACTCTAAAGTAGGTGCAGGTTAAACAACTTTAGATTGTATAAGTAGTACCTCTAATGAGGGTAACGCTGTAGCTATTTAGTTGTTCTCTGACTATAGATGCCTAGATGCTAGGCATCTGTTATTAGATAGCAACAATATTAGCACAAAACGATTATCGAAAAGTCAACCAATAGAAATTCTCACCACCCTAATCAATCGTACCATTACGTTGGAAAGTTGGTAAATTCAGTCCTGGTGGCTTATGCATCCAGATATAAACGGCTTTGCCAGCTAAATTTTCATCGGGAACAAATCCCCAAAATCGTCCATCAGCACTACGGTCACGGTTGTCACCCATGACAAAATAATGTCCTTCTGGCACACTAATGCGCCACTCGGTACCTGCTGAGCTAACAACTTCTGGTGATTGCTGCTGTAAAAACGGGGCATATTGTGCACTATTCATACCTGCCAAGTAACGAACAAGATGCTTGTTTTCGCCCTGTGTTTCTTGAAAATACTTCGCCTCACCTTCTTCTAGCTGACCCATTGCTATAGCATTTTCTTCTGTCAGCTCTTGTCCTGGAGATATCTCTCCTGGTGGATAAAGCTGTGACGTCAATTCAGTATCAGCTGAAAAATCTACTGGCTGTGTATCGACGGGCACATCGTTAATAGCTAATATTCCTTGATCATAACTGACTGTATCGCCAGGCAAACCGATGACACGTTTTATATAGTAGATACTGGGATTTTCAGGATAACGAAATACTGCTACATCGCCATGCTCAGGCTCACCAGTGTCTAACACTTTATTATAAGTCAAAGGTAGACGTACACCATAAGCATACTTATTAACTGCAATAAAATCGCCCGTATACAAGGTTGGCACCATAGATGATGACGGAATATTAAACGGCTCAATTAAAAATGACCGTACAATCAAGACTACTGCCAATACAGGGAAAAAGTCATAAGCCCAGCGTATTAAAGTACTTTCTTGTTTATTGACAGTTTTTGTACTCGTTATATTGACATAGCTTTTAGTGTCTAAGTAGTCATCATAATCTTTACGAACATCTACTGGTAAATCATTTTTATCAAGATGGCTTAAATCATCATAGCTAATATCATAGTCTTTCAACGACTCAGCCAAAACAAGTTCTTGACGTTTCAAGTTAGCTTTAGCAAGAGTGAAATCTTGGATATGTTTCTTATACCCGCCACGCTGCTTAAACACCAGCTTATCTAATAGCCAAACAATACCCAAGCCTATGGTCAACGGCACTAAAATTAAATTAAAATCAAAATCCATACCAAATTGCCTATTAACGATCTGCTTTGACGGTTGTCATTTATTAACTATCATATTTGCACTAGCACTAATAAAGGTCTACTCTTTATTCTACTTGCAGTACCGCTAAGAAGGCCTCTTGTGGAATCTCCACGCTACCCACTTGCTTCATGCGCTTTTTACCAGCTTTTTGCTTAGATAGTAGCTTTTTCTTACGTGAAACATCGCCACCATAACACTTAGCTAATACATCTTTGCGCATGGCTTTAACGGTGCTACGTCCAATAATCTGGCTACCGATAGCCGCTTGAATCGCCACATCAAACATTTGACGCGGAATCAATTCTTTCATCTTAGTAACCAATGCATTACCACGATAACGTGACTGGGTTTCGTGCACGATCATTGCTAATGCATCTACTTTCTCACCATTGATCAGTACATCTACTCTGACCAATTTATCAGCTTGATAGCGCTCAAAATTATAATCAAGCGAGGCAAATCCTCGCGAGACAGACTTTAAACGATCAAAGAAATCCATGACTACTTCGCCCATCGGAACATCAAAGATCAGCTGGACTTGTCGGCCCATAAATCGCATATCAACCTGCACGCCGCGACGCTCAATGCATAGCGTCATCACATTACCTAAGTACTCTTGTGGTACTAGAATCTGACATCGTGCAATTGGCTCACGAAACTCTTCAATATTATTCGGCTCAGGTAAGTGTGAGGGGTTATCTACATAAATAACATCACCGTTCTTTTTCTCAATCTCATAGATCACTGAAGGCGCTGTGGTGATTAAGTCTAAGTCATATTCACGCTCTAAACGCTCTTGGATAATCTCCATATGTAGCATACCCAAGAACCCACAACGAAAACCAAATCCTAATGCATCAGAGGTATCGGGCTCAAAAAACAACGACGCATCATTGATTTGTAGCTTTTGCAACGCTTCACGGAATTTTTCGAAATCTGTAGACTCCACTGGAAACATACCTGCGTAAACCTGCGGCGTAATTTGCTTAAATCCAGGAATGCGTTCTACGTCAGGTGTTTTAGCATGGGTAATCGTATCACCAACAGGCGCGCCAGCAATATCTTTGATCCCAGCAATCACAAACCCTACTTCACCCGCTTCTAAAACACCTGTATCAACAGGTTTAGGCGTAAATACACCAATAGAACTGACTGGATGTGCTTCTTTGGTCGACTTAATATAGATCTTATCGCCTTTTCTTACCGTACCTTGACGAACGCGTACCAGAGAGACAACACCCAAATAACTATCAAACCAAGAGTCAATAATTAACGCTTGTAAAGGCGCCTCACGGTCACCAGTTGGCGCAGGGATAAAATCCACCAAGGCTTCTAGTAGTTTATCGACACCAAGACCAGATTTTGCGGACACACGTGGAGCATCAACAGCTTCAATACCAATAATATCTTCAATCTCTTGAATAACACGTTCAGGCTCTACTTGTGGCAAGTCAATCTTATTTAAGACTGCCATCACTTCTAGGCCTTGATCAACAGCTGTATAACAATTGGCCACTGACTGAGCTTCTACACCTTGCGCAGCATCAACGACTAAAAGCGCACCTTCGCAAGCCGCTAATGACCGTGACACTTCATAAGAAAAATCGACGTGTCCTGGTGTATCAATAAAGTTAAGTTGGTAGCGTTCTCCATTTGGATGATCATAGAACAAAGTTACCGATTGCGCTTTAATAGTGATACCACGCTCACGCTCAATATCCATAGAATCGAGTACTTGCGCCTGCATCTCACGATCTTGCAAGGCACCGCACATTTGAATAAAACGATCAGCAAGTGTCGACTTGCCATGATCAATGTGGGCAATGATTGAAAAGTTACGAATATTGGCTAATGCAGTCACAAAGCGCCTACTAATTTAAGGGTGATAGAATAATAAAACTAAAAAATAAATACTGTCAGACGTAAGCGATATTATAATTATCTATTATTGAAGATCGTGAGAATCAGTGCACTGACCAATACTATCCTCTTAAATCAATAGCTCAAGACTCTATCACTTACATACAGATGTAAGGGAGTATTCTAGCAGTTTTCCACTATAAAGTAAGGCGATTTTATTAGTAGAGAGGTGATTTACAAATGAAGTTACGAGCTGATAACCTTACAGATAGAAAGTAAGGTGTTTATTGGCGCTCTATTATCTGATGTAGCGATCACAATCGACCATGAATCTGCATCAACAATCAAAACTAAACTCTATTGAGATGGGTTCGATTTCGAAACATCCGTCTCTATAGACTGACTATCTTCTTGATTCAGATACTTGTATGTCCATGGTGATTTACCATAAAAAGCACCGTTTAGCTGCGTTTGCTCTATCAGGTACTCACGAAATCGCAGATAAAACTCATTGTCTGGTTTTTTAGGATATTGCCAAAATTCATTCAATGGTTTTTGATCTGTTAGCTTAGGAGTATCGTAAATTGCTCGGCCCATGATCTTGGTGGGTTTTTTATGATAAATCGACTGTAACCCTGTCGTACTATTGATAGTCAACATTCCAATACTATGTTTCATCAAGGTAGGCAGGTGCATATCACAGCCATAAAAAACACGGTGCGTCACTTGATATCTCACCGCTAGGCTAGCTATCAGCTCACGATAATCTCGATGACCTCTATCTAGTGGATGATGTTTAAATACCAGCATCTGTTGCTTATCAGCATAGTTTGCAAAGCTTGCAATAGATTCATCTATGAACTGTACCACATCGCAATAATCACTATGGTGCGTAATCTGTGAGTCATTATGCACTTGCAAGCTAATCAAGAAATAGTTGTGACTCTCTTGCTTAGTTAGCTTACTTTGTAGTTGCTTATCAGGAAAGTAACCCCGTAACTTACGCCACGGTGCTTTAATCCAAGCCATCGCCTCTTGCCATGCTGTCATACCGCGGTAATGTGAATAATGTGGATAGCGGCTTTTGTACATCCAAGCGACAATATAATAAACAATAGCAGCGATACTCAGACGATAAAAACGATTGTGTGTATATAGCGGTTGGTCATTGGCTTTTTTCAGTGCTTTAATGTCAGCTATATTTAGATGCGAATAACCATTAATACCATGTTCTTGCAAGGTAATATAGTCCGGACGCAGATAGCCCTCCTCAAATACAAAAAAAGATATATCTAACTGCTCACTAACACAGGCAGCCTGTGCATGATGTGGACGACAATCGCCAAAACAAACAATTGCATCAATAGCATTATCTTTAATAAACACCTGTAACCAAGCCGAAAACTGCGCTAATGTTCCAGTATATTCATAAGTATTATCATGATGATAAAAAAAAGCATCGCCTGCATTAAAGTTAATTTTGCTAACTTTGATATCTTGCGTCTGTAAGAATGTTGAAAAGCGATTAAAAAACCCACCCATCTTTCCTTGTAGTAGCAAGACGTGTCGATGAGTAAGCAAATAAGACATCGAAGCTGCCATAGTACTGGATTACCATTGATTAAAGAATAAAAGATAAAAGCGGGAAAGGTAGCTAGGGTGTCACGACACAGAAACTACAAATGATTATACCGAAAAGCCCAATGTTTGTCGTACAGGATTTATGTAAGGCTCTAACGAGATACTTTACGTATAAGCTGCTGCCATTGATGCCGCTGCTGCATAAAACGTATAGCAGCACGGCGTTTAAACCCTGTAGCCATTGTCGATACAACGGAGGTAACGGTCACGATTGAATGATTTCTATTGCCAGCTATTTTGGCTTGGGATGCTTCACTACAAAAGTCTTCAGGACAATCGGTATTTTTAGATGGGTACAAATAATTAATGACCTGCTCTACTTGCGCGAGCCCATAGCCATTCGGCAAGCGATATAGTGGGTAACGGATAAGCACACAATATAACAGTTGCTCAAGCGTCAACGCTGTGTCTCGTTTACGTCTCTCTAAATATTTAGCTTTTGGTGATAACTGCGCATCAATATCTATCGTCAAGCCCCAGCCAGCATAAAAAGGTAAGCCGTAACAAGTAACTCGTAAACCACGAAGCAGTGCCTCAAAACCTGTTAATGAACTAATAGTATGCACTTCATCAACACACTCTAGACAATCAGGCATGGCCGTATCATACGCAACCGCTTGCACATGATGCAAACATGATTCTGACACCTTACCAGCTCTTAGCCCTGCTTCCACATCAGGATGTGGCTTATAAATGAGATAAGCATTAGGATTGTCTTGACATACCCGAGCAATCAGATCTGTATTGGTTTTGATTGTTGAACCGCAGTATTGAACCGATAAATCATCTTCTACTTGACCAATAATAAGGATACGGCGTTTCTTAGATATCCTTGCCGCTTGCATCCATGAATTCTGTTTGCTATCAATGCTAGCAATAACAGCACCGACATTATATTTACTCACTCGCTGCATCAGTAATTTGTCTTGAAGCGCTTTTATTCTTTTAATTTGATATGGCGTCAATGACTCGCAATTGTACAACAATGTCTCTAAATCTGAAGGCTGAGTGGCATCATAATAAATACCCTGCCTATCTATCACTACCGATAACGGTGCTAGTAAGGTTGCTCCCAAACCATTTGAGCGAATAAACCCATCTTCCATACAGTAAATATCAGGCTGCTCCGCCCGTTGATACTGTCGTTTTTTTTGCACTTGCTGGCGTTTGGCCAGCCCCCATACGAGTAGGGGCTGCTGATAGTTGACCCGAAAATGATCTGGATGCAGCAAGTTTTTTAAACGTGGCTTTGGTTTAATAAATAATGTCGTGCGCGGAAAATCGGCAAAATCTTTCACGAAAGGCAACTTCCAGCGGCTAAATTCATATACCGTCAAGTTACCTTCAAGGCGAGACTGCCAATGACGATTGGTCACCAACCAGTCAATCACTGTTCCAACCTCACACGCCTGTTTGGTTACTGGATCTACATAGTGGCTATAATCAATATAAGCACTATAAAATAGGGTTTCTAATGTAGTATTGAGCGTTTTATTAGACACCGCAGACAATAAGGTTGAGCGCAGTTTTTTCTTGGTTTTTACTGAAGTGCTCGCAAAGGCTTGACGGCGTTGTACAACCCTTTTAAGCAAACGTTTCGGTGCACCACTATCGTTGGTAAGTCCCCAACCACTATACCAACTGACGCCAAAACAATGCACCTTTTTACCAAGCATCAATGCCTCAAAACCCATATGTGAGCTAACCGTATAGACATGTTCCACTTGTTCTAATAGAGCAATAGGATTGAGTGATTGAGTTAATAAACGAACATTTTCTGGCAGTTTAAGACTGGTGAGATATCCTGATTTTGACGCAGGATGAGCTTTTATCCAAATATGGTCATTAGGATGATTGCGGCAAGCTGCTTTAAGCATCTGCTTAAATTGACGTTTAGTAGCACCAGCACCTTTAATAGAAGCATCACCAACCACTTGATCAATCAGTAAAACATGTGATTGCGGAGCATTTTTGACTGTATGAGAATCTTCTTGTCTAACCCAATCCTCTAATGATGGACAATCAAGTATAGCGTTATATTTGCTAATTCTTTCATCGCAGATACGTGCTATGAGTTGTTGAGCACGCTTTTCATCTATTTTATGACGATTAGTAATAGTCATATTTTTAGTACGCTCAACAATCAGCTGCTCAAGACGTGAACTACTTGTTAGGTCAAAATAAATACCCATATCATCAACCACCACACTCAGACCATGACGGCTACTGCTACCTGAATCTAAAGAGCGCAAAAAACCATCTTCGACACTTAAAGTGGCAAGGTTCTGCCGTGTCGCAACTCTATTAGCACGTTGATAACTTTTCTTATGTCCCCATCCGATAAAGGCATCGGGTAGTGATTTTGATGAATAAAAAGCAGTCTGTTTTTCTATATTTGAGGACAGCAACAAAGGGCTATTACGGTTAGCTAAACGATATGTTAAACCTGACCACGGATACCAGCGTTCAATATCAGCTTGTAGCACTTCCGATAACAGCACATTATTTTGACGAATGCCTTTTCCAATGACCGCTAATTTTTGAGGTATTTTGAGCTGAGTAGATGGCAAAAATAGCGCATTATCAGATACAACTGATGGTTTGATTTCATCTGCGACGCTTTTTGCCATCTCTAATACCTTTACTCATTACTTTAATTGAACTACATACACGGTTTTTGTAGCTATATTAGAATACCGCATTGGCTGCAACGGCCAACTGATAAAGCACTTGAGTGATACCACGAGCGATTTCTACACGCTTAGTTTTGACTTTTGGTAATACCATAATTTCATCACCTTGCTGGATACGGTAAGCCGTGTTAACCACTTCATTTGTTCCATTTTGATGAACCACTAAAATATCTTCCATATCAGCATTATCACCAAAGCCACCTGAGCTGGCAATATAGTCACCAACCGTGTAATCAGCATTGAAAGTTAGTGCACCTTGAGCACGCACTTGTCCGTTGACAGTGATGATAGAGGTTTGCGCAGGTATCTCAATAATATCCCCTTGCTGCAAAATAATATCTTGCCAAGAATTTGGTACAACCACAATCCGACCTTCAGGCTCTACCTTACGTGCTTTGGCCACAAACTCTTTGACCAAAGCAGCATCATCTTGACGCAGTGCCGCTTCTTCTCGAGTGGTCGACTGAGTAGAGAGCGTCATCTCTTCTAAACGATCAAGCGACTCATTAATCATGGCTTTTTGTTGCGCCGCAACTGATTCACGGTAAATGGTTAAGTTGTTGAGCGTGGCTAGTGAACTCGGTTGTAACTGCGGAATAATGTCTTTTAGACGAGCACCATAAGGTACAACCATCGCGCCGTTGCCTGTGTGTGAACCCTTCACTTGCACAGCAATAGTACCTGCATAACGATCTGACGTTACGACCATCTGATCACCATTATAGACAGGAATATTTTGCGCCTCCGTTAATGAGTAATACTCTGCCGTCTGTGCACGTCCTGCACTACGAGTAATGCTAACGTTAGTGGCATTTGCAGCTGGATTGGCCACTTGTAATACATCACCAACCGTTAAGTCATTTACGTCAAACTCAAAGGTATATTCGTTTTGAACCTCTCCACTCACTTCAAAAGTCTTCTTTTGCGGCGAAACGGTTATCACATCACCATCACGAAAAGAGAATGACTGCAACTTACCAGCCAATAAAAAATCATATAAGTTGACTTGCTGCAATAGCTGACCATTACGTTTGATCTGAATATCAATGTAGCTACCACGAGTTGGATCCACACCACCTGCTCTATCTAGATAAGACAATACTGAATCTGCAGCCAGACCACCATAATAACCAGGTTGCTTGACAAAACCGGTGACAAACACTTTAACAGGCTGCGCCTGCTCTAGTGAAGCATAAACACCAACGTTTGATCGATAAATACGACTAACAGCGCTTTGTACTACATTTTGTAAATTACCATTTTGTACACCCGAGATACGTACTGGGCCAACATTTGGCAAGAAGATATTGCCTTGTGGATCAACTGTTGTAGTCGCTGCATATTGATAAGCACCCCACATTCTGACCTGGACATTATCACCAGGATTAATCACATAGCTGTCATTAAAGGTAGAGCCAGAAGTGGTCGAAAATGCGCCACGAAATAGCTGCTCACCAAACATCATATCTTGAGTATCGATGTCTTGATAAGGACGCGTGGTGTTAATCACTGACTGGCTAGGCAAACTCGCTGCATTCACCGCTTCTTGAGTGGTTGCTTGGGCAGGCACATTACCGGAAAATGCTTGCGTTGAAGCGTTGATAGTATTGTTGCTAGTGCCGAAGCTAGACCCTGTAACTTGGCTGTCATCACTGGTTGCTGCCATCACAGGCGTGCTCATTGCTACCATAGCCAAACTGATCATTATCACGATAGAACGTGGTTTTGTATTCATGCGTCTTATTCCTTTGCTGATCTATCGATCAGTACTGATATCTGGTTTGTCAAAAATGGTTTAGTCAAACTAGCTACGATGGTCACGAACCACTGCCATTACTAAGCGCACAAATCCATAGAATATCAGCAGCAATGCTAGAGATGTCCAAATAATATAAGCGCGACGTGGATATAAGGCTTCTTCAGCTTCATAAGGGGTTGAAATGACAATCAGATTTTTCATCTTTTTGAAAGCTTCTAGCCGTGCTGTCTCAAGTGATGTTAACGATAATTTGTATAGTTCAGTCGCAAACTCAACATCGGCTTTGATAGTTTCAAACTGTACCGCTTGACGGTTCAACTTGGTGGTATTCGGTGAGGTTAACTTTGTTTGCTCTTGGCGTGTTTGTTCTTCAATCGCTTTAATCTGACTTCTCACTGATACCACCTGCGGTGCATCTGGATTCAGATAGCTAAGCAATTGACGCTCTTCAGTACGTAATGAACTCAATTGTGCTTGCAGGCTACCAATCAGCTGATTAACAATTTGGGCATTGGCTTCTGGGTCATAAATTTCGTTTTCATTTTGGTAATTTAACAGCTTCTCTTTGGTCTCATTTAAGCGTTCTTCTGCTTCATTCAACTGCGTTTCTGCAAACACCAACTGATCCTGAGCTACCTCTTGCGAAATACGGTTTACGAACTGCTCAGACTCATCCAAAATAGTTTTATTAAGCTCAAAAGCATACTTTGAATCAAACCCTTCTGTCGATACTGAGAGTATATAGCTTTGTTCATCTAGGTTGATATGCACACGTTTTTTGAAGTACTCAAGCAACTCCTCTTGCGTGGCATCAGGTTTAAGCTCATTGATTGGATCTGAGCCATCAACATAATAAGCTTCACGAAACTTGAATTTCTTATCAAGACGTTTCACCATGTCATTTGACAAAATATATTCTGTCAAATAAGTTGCGTCTTCCTTGCTAGTGCTATTTACACCTAACAAAGCCGACAAACCACCACCTGATGCCGTGTTGGTATCACTAACTTGTTTGACCACCACATTAGCGGTCGACGTATATCGTGGATGGGCAAATATCATGACATAAGATATCACTAGTACCCAAGGGATAATCACCAAGCCAATGAACAGCGAGAAGCTAACGACTTTACTTTTTTGCTTTGTGGATATGCTTTTCATAAACTTCAATCGCTTCTGTTGTATCGTCAAAGACATGTGCTGTTTGATCCATTAACACAATACCAATATCACAATTTCGCTTAATATCACCAATATTATGTGACACTATTAGAAATCCTGCCTGTTCACGCCGCGCAGCCAATATCTCTTCACTACGCTTACGAAACGCAGCGTCACCGACAGCGCCCGCTTCATCGAGCATATAATAATCAAAATCAAAGGCCAAACTTAGCCCAAAGGTTAAGCGCGCTTTCATCCCTGATGAATAGCTTTTGACTGGCATATCAAAATAGCTACCAATATCTGCAAACTCTTCGACAAATCTGATTTTCTCATCAATATAAGGGCCACTTGAATATAAACGGCAAACAAAACGAACATTCTGACGGCCCGTCAAGCTCCCTTGGAAACCACCTGCCACACCGACTGGCCATGAAATGGTCGAATCAGTAATAATCTCTCCATAGTCCGGCTTATCAAGACCACATATAATGCGTAGCAAGGTTGACTTACCCGCACCATTACGGCCGAGCAAACCAACACTTTGTTTATCACCAATAGTCAGATTTAAATCTTTAAACAGATAATGCCGACCCTTCTTGGTCATAAATGACTTAGAAACATTCCTAACTTCAATCACTTATTTACCTTTTTATATCGCTTATATAATAACTTATCTCATCCATAAAATAGCATCTAACGAGAGCGAATCATGTCACGCTCAGCATATTTATAGAGCAGTAATCCTAAAAAGTTTACCGCAAACATCCATTTCAAAAAATAGCCTATATCAATATGATATACAGGATAGTTAGGAGCAAATGCATGTCTCATCAGCTCAATATTATGAATAAAAGGATTGTATAAAAGATAGCTAAAATAAGGCTCAGGAATAATATGAATTGGATAAATAATACCTGATGTGAAATATAGTATTGTAAATACAATCGTTATTACTTTACTGATTTCACCACCATAATAACCAATGACCATCATAATGAGAGCAACACCAAAACTAAATATAAAAAGCGTTATCCAACAAAATAGGACAATATGTAAACTCTCTAAGCTGGCATATATATCAAAAAAAGCCAAACCCAATAATAATAATATAGAGGTAAAAAAATAAATGACCAATTCCAAAAATGAGCGGGCTATGATCACATCAATATGGCGAATGGATCGGTACATCAATAAGCCTTTATTGGCTTCAACAGCGCCTAATGCTCTTGTCGCTATTTTTTGAAACATGCGAAAAGGCACCATTCCTGCTACTAAAAACAAGGAAAAGTCCATTCCTGGTACTAATCGCTCTCGGATAGCACCAAAAATCACTAAAAATATAAGCACCTGAAATAATACTTCGAGTGGCGCCCATAGATAGCCCAAGCGATAACCACCAAAGCGCGTTTGCAATTCACGCATTAATAGAGCATGAAATGCTGCACCCATGACTTTGAGGCCGCTTCGATGCTTAATAGGACGATAAGGAGGTAGTTGTACAGACATGACGTTACAGGACTTTATCGAAAACAGCCACTATGATAAGTAAGCTCGACATAAGTTACAACAATTAATCTCTACTTGAACAGATAAACCTATGATTTAGTAAGAAATCGGTAGGTAATTATAACGCATCATCAACAAAACCAAAATTTCTTCTTAACTGTAGTCAAAGAACTCTGAAGCAGCTATGAGGCAGCCAAGCTACAGATTGTATATTAGTACCTTTAAAGACAATAGCTGTTTAGTAGCTCATTGACTATGTCTATCAAATGTAAATTTGAGTCGTTTATTTTAGACAAAAAAAAACCAATCTCAAAAGATTGGTTTTTTAGTTGGTACTAAAAAGTACCTATATATGGTGGCGATGAAGAGACTTGAACTCTTGACCTCACGATTATGAGTCATGCGCTCTAACCAGCTGAGCTACATCGCCATTTTAGGTTGGGTATTATGCCCAAGCAGATGACTGTCGTCAACCCCTAATGAGCATTATTTCCAAAAAACTTGGCCTAATACTAAGAAACCGTCATTAACAATCAATCACGAGCTTTTTGATACTACTTGGGCCTTTAAAAAAGGTTTGGTAAACCGATAAGCCGGGTTCTGTCGTGGACAATCATTCCTCTAGGCGTATCATCGCTAATACGCTCAAGCAACCTACCCGCATCGAACGCGGGCCGCGCCATGCCGATGCCTATTTGGTCTTGCTACGCGTGGAGTTTACCATGCCGTGAGATGTTGCCATTCACGCGGTGCGCTCTTACCGCACCCTTTCACCCTTACCTCGCTTGCGCGGGGCGGTCTACTCTCTGCTGCACTGGTCGTCAAGTTACCCTGCCCAGCCGTTAGCTGGCACGCTGCCCTATGTAGCCCGGACTTTCCTCCCCTGCATGTCTGTTGCCAGTATGCAGCGGCGATTGCCTAGTCTACCAAGCGCGCTAGTATAACAAAAATAATAATAATTTGGGAATGTCATTTAAGTTTATTTGTAGCCCTAAAAAAAATAGCTTGAAAACGACTTAAACAAACCCTTTTGGCAAGGTGAGATAAGAATCTTTTGAAGCGCTTTTATTGTTATTTAACGCATTTGTTTTTATGACAGGTATCTGTAACCAATGCGCTGTTGGATAATGCTGCTTTAGATAGCTTTGTAAAAAATCGATAGTACCGTTCGCTATTTCGGCATCGGTATTGTCAGTATCGTCATGAAGATGATTATAAATAACGCTATGTACAGATAACCCACGTGCTTTTATTGCTTCTAAACTCAGTAATGTATGGTTGATACTGCCCAAACGACCAGAAGTGACCAAAATAATCGGATAACCTTGAGTAGCAATATAATCTAAAATGAATAACTGCTCCGTTATTGGTACGAACAAACCGCCTGCGCCTTCTAGTAATACCAAGTCATACTCAGTTTGCAGTCGTTTAGTCGCACTAGTGATCACTTCAGAATCTAACACTTGCCCTGATAATCGCGTGGCTAAATGCGGTGAGGCGGGCTTCTCATAGCGATAAGGACAAGTGGTAAAATCAAGGTCAAAGGTCTGTAGCGGGATGTTCATGAGTTGACGATGCGTCATGATATCGTCAGCAATGCCTATCTCGCCAGTATCAGTATTCATCGTCACGCCCGTTTGTACCAGCTTTTGAGTGATGACGTTGATGCCTTGCTGCATGAGTGCCTTTGCAACCATACCAGTGACATAAGTCTTACCGATATCGGTATCGATACCTGAAACAAATAGCACACTCATGGCTGACCTCGTTTGTCTAAATACATCCGCACCACTTTTAGTAGCGTCTGGCACAACTTAATCAACTCGTCATCAGTAATCACATAAGGCGGCATGATATATACCAACTTACCAAATGGTCTGACCCAAATACCGTTTTCAATCAATAAAGCCTGAAAGACTGGCATCTCCACAGCCTCTTGTAACTCAATGACGGCCACCGCACCCAAACAACGTACCTCAGCAACGCCCTTCAATAACTCGGCTGGCGCTAGCTGCTGCTCCATAGTCAGCTGCATATTCTCAGTGTGCGCTTCAATATCGTAAGACAAAATCAAATCAACTGAGGCGCAGGCAACCGCACAAGCCAATGGATTACCCATAAATGTAGGACCGTGCATCAGTGCTGGATAATCGCTATGATGAATAGTATCGGCGACCTTTCGAGTGCATAACGTTGCGGCAAAGGTCATGTAGCCGCCTGTCAGCGCCTTACCAATGGTCATAATATCAGGGCAAATGGCTGCATGTTCACAGGCAAACAGTTTGCCACTGCGACCAAAACCAGTGGCGATTTCATCAGCAATCAATAGCACGTCATGCTCATCACACAGCTGACGCAGCAGCTGCAGATAGTCAGGACTGTAAAAACGCATCCCGCCAGCGCCTTGAATAATCGGTTCAATAATAAACCCTGCCAACTTATCGCTGTGCTTATCAAAAAATGTTGTCAGTGCAGCGCGGTCAGATTCTGTCAAAGCTCGCTCAAAACCTAACGCTGGTGCTGGAACAAAGTGCTGCATTGGCAGCTGTTTACCATATAAACTGTGCATGCCATTAATAGGATCACAAATACTCATAGCATGCCACGTATCACCATAATAACCAGAGTGTGTAGAGGCAAATTGCTGCTTATTTGGGCGATTGGCGGCAACTTGATATTGCAACGCCATTTTCAGTGCCACTTCTACCGCAATACTACCACTATCGGCATAAAAAATAGCATCTAAGCCTTGCGGTACAATAGACAGTAGTTTTTTGCCCAAATCGATGGCCGGTTGGTGGGTCAAACCACCAAACATCACATGCGCCATTTTACCCAATTGCTCGGTAATAGCGTCGTTTAGTTTTGGATGATTATAGCCGTGTACGCTCGCCCACCACGATGACATGCCGTCAATCAGGCGCGTACCATCTTCGGTAATGATATAAATACCTTCGGCACGATCAATGACAATATTAGGATAAGTTGGCGGTAGGCTGGCATAGGGGTGCCATAGATGTTGGTGGTCAAACTCGCTGGCTGACTGGCCTAAATTTATACTCATGCTTTTGTTCCTGAAACATTTTTTATAGTCGATCCGCTATAAAAAAATACAGAGATACGGATTACATTTTGCGCTGCCTCTATCTGCGTAGGTACAGCAAGCAAGAAAAATGTAACCCGTATCGCGTGGTTGACTCTCTTTTATTTGGGACTGAGTATATATCAAACGCCGTCAATATCTTATTAGCCAATCAGACATTATTTGCAGACATTGCTTTCGGATATTGCTTATTGACCAGTAATACGTTTGTATTTGGCTAACAAGTCATTCTCTGTTTCGACATGGTTAGGGTCGTGCGGAATACAGTCAATCGGGCAAATCACCACACACTGCGGCTCATCAAAATGCCCAACGCATTCGGTGCATAAATCGGGATCGATAACATAAATGTCATCGCCTTCTGAGATGGCCTCATTGGGGCACACAGGCTCACACACATCACAGTTGATGCACTCATCAGTAATCAATAGCGCCATAAACTACTCCTCACTGTTTTATTTTTAGCTTATATGCTGTGGTTACACGCTTATTAAAAGGCGAGATGATGCTAAATTATCAGTTTTTTTGTAAAAGCATCAGACACGCAAGTGGGTACAAACTTAGTGACATCACCGCCAAGTTTGGCAATTTCGCGAATCATGGTTGACGAGATGAAGGAATAGTTCGGCGCAGGCGTTAAGAACACCGCCTCAAAATTTTCATCAAGCTCACGGTTCATATTGGCTAGCTGAAACTCATACTCAAAATCTGACATAGCCCGTAAACCACGCAAAACAGCATTAGCACCTTGCGCTTGCATAAATTCGACGAGCAAACCTTCAAAACCGACCACGGATACTTGTGGTAAATCAGCGAATACCGTTTCAACTAAGCCAACACGTTCTTCAAAGTCGAATAATGGTTTTTTATGATGCCCTGAAGCAACGGCAATCACTACCTCGTCAAATAATTTGGTGGCACGTGTGACTAAATCGACATGACCATTAGTAATAGGGTCAAAAGTACCGGGATATAAAATTTTGGTGTGCAGTCGAGATGGAGTTTTAGGATGGCTCATAGCAAGGCTAATCTAGTCGTTGAGGTTATGGCATATGCTAACAAACTTTGTCTGTATTTAACACTTATCTGCTACATTTGTCCTAACAGCTGACTTACATTTTTAACAAAGGCTTTGCTACAATGGTTGGTTCGACTCATCCTGCTTATTTTTAAATAAAAAACACGCCGAACAAGCAGATCAGGATGAGGAATTATAAGTAAGGACACGATATTGTCCTTAAAAATCCTTACGAGGAAACCATGTCAAAGAAATCAAAAAAGCCTGACAATCAGATATGTGCCAATAAAAAGGCGCGCCATGAATACTTTATTGAAGAATCATTTGAGGCAGGTCTTGCCCTACAAGGCTGGGAAGTAAAAGCCATTCGTGCTGGCAAAATGACGATTACCGAAGCTTATGTGATATTTCGCAATAACGAAGCATTCTTGTTTGGGGCGCACATTCAGCCGCTGATATCTAGCTCAACGCACGTTAGCCCAGATAGCATTCGTACTCGTAAGCTGCTGCTCAACCGACGCGAAATCGAGAAACTCTCTGGGGCAATCAATCAAAAAGGCTATGCCTGTGTACCACTATCCTGCTACTGGAAAAACTCGCTGGTGAAATGCCAAATTGGCCTAGCGGTAGGTAAAAAGCAGCACGACAAACGTAAAACGCTAAAAGACCGTGACTGGGAACGTGATAAGCAGCGCGGCTTTAAACAGCATTTAGATTAATAAAGTCAGTTCTCTATAGTCGATCCACTATAAAAAAATATAGCGATGCTGGTTATATTTTACGTAGCCTCTGTCTGCGTAGGCACAGCAAGGGAAATTTATGCCAGTATCGCATAGTCATATTTGTATCGCTTTTATTTAGAACTGACTATACAAAACAGGCCCTAATCTAATACCAAAAAGGACGATTCAATATAATACTGAATCGTCCTTTTTTTATTTAGCTCTCATTTATCTTTTATGCAGTGCAGTCGACGTTGACTGACTCCTTAAGCGGTCTGTTCTTTTATAACCGATTTTATATCATGACGCGCGCGGCGTAGTTGACGCACCCCATGAGCAATCAAACAAGCAATGCCAAGCCAAATCAAACCATAGCTATAAATCATCGCAGACTCAAACGGGTTGCCCAGTACTGTCACTGCTAAAATAAATAACAATGCAGGCTCTAAATAGCTCATCATGCCATACATATTTACGGGTAGCATTTGACTGGCATCAATATTGGTCTTCATGGCTAACACACTCAATATACCTAGCCCTATCAGCATCATGATAAAAAATCCAGAACCGCTCACCAAATCCACGCTACTGGGTGCAAAAAAGAACAAGTAAGCGACCGCAAACGGTACAAAAATAGTTAAGTCGACCAACAATCCAGTCACCGCACTGATGCCTTGCAGACGGCGCAAAATATAATACATAGGATACGTTCCGCATACCCAAAGCGTGGCCCATGATATGCTTTGAGTACGTACAATCTCACTCCCCACCCCCACCGCTGCAAAAACAACGGCTAGCCACTGTAATCGGCTTAGTTTTTCACCGAATAACACACAACCAAATACCACCATCATGAGTGGAAATAAAAAGTATCCCATGGCAGTCTGTACGCCTTGTCCGTTGACAGGTGCCCACATAAACAACCAAAACTGACTGAGAAATATTGGCGTTGGCAATAGCAACCAAGCCCACTGTTTGACGGTACGCAATGCAGCTAATTTGTGCAGGTGTGACCCTAGGCGTCCACTAATAACCAAGTAGCTAATCAATGCCGCCCACATGGCAAGCATACGCCAAATAAATACTTGCGTACCTGATAACGGTGCTAAAAAGCTACTATAAGCATAAAGAATACCGAATAATACATTAGACAATACAGCCAATATCACACCCAATATTAAGGTGCGCTGCTGTGTGCTACCTGCTGTCCAAATGGTAGGTAAAGGCAGGCGCGAAACCATAGTGTTTAGCGTATTAGCAAACGTATTAGATAGCATAGAAATAGACATTAGCAACACCGTAAAATAGTAAACGTGAAATCAACCCAATACTAGCTCAATGGTTATGACTCGCTAGCTTTGGATTGATATAATCTATTTTACGCAAGGTGTGTGATATATTATCTCTATATACAATATAATATGAATAATTTTATCGTATTGTTGTCTTAAAATGATTTTTTATCAAATATCAAAGAGGATTAGTGATATATTTAGCATATCGGTATTCAACTCAGTGTCAGATACATTATAAATAGCCGACGTCCTAACATTAATATTAAAAATATTCCAAAATAAGAGACACTCTATGAATCATGTATTAGATGATATTGATAAAGCTATTTTGAACTTGTTACAAAGCGATGCCACTCTACCACTCAAAACGGTGGCAGAGCAGGTTCATGTCTCTATCGCTACCGCACAGCGCCGTATTCAAACACTGACCAATACAGGCGTGATTACCAAACAGGTGGCCATCGTCAACCCTGAAAAAGTAGGTTACGGTCTAACCGTTGTGGTACTGATCGATATAGAACGTTCTAATACCTCAATGCAACATCGATTCGAGCGTCTGATGGAGGCGCAGCCAAGGGTAATGAGCTGTTATGAGATATCTGGTGACTTTGCATTTATGCTGATGGTCAATGCCAAAAACATGAGCGATTATCACCAATTTACCCGAAATATGCTGACGTACGAGAACAACGTACGAAATTTTAAAAGCCAGTTTGTGATGAACTTTACCAAGAGTGGCACAAAGATATTGCTAGATTAGCACTTACCTTAAATACTGATTGGCTATTACTTATTAAAACAACCTCTCAACAACCTCTTTCGGATGGCTTTGTTTGGCAATATCTGCCACCCGAAACAGTATCTCATCAGCATCAACAGGACCTAGCATGTCACACAGACACACATAGGCCAGTTGAACGATATGATTCAGAAGTTCTGTAGCATCAGGCACTATAGGGCGTTCACTTTCCAAAAACTGATTAATATTGATAATATGCCCTTTAAAAGTGCGTTCTCTTGCAACCATTTGGTGCAAATTGTGAAAAAAGTTATGATGATGAGATTTTGTTAACTGACTACCTATTGCTTCCATCACAGTATAAAAAGCCAAAGTGGATTCATTAATAGATTTTTGTTTGTTAATATCGTTACCGCTATCAGTAGCAGTCACTCCTTGTAGATTATCTGCTGTCATCGTATCCCAAAAGCCTTTACGAATATCAGACTTATGTTCTTTTAACTCAGGATAGCGCCTCGTTGCGTCTAAAATACACTGCTGCATCATCTTTACAGAAACCCTTGAGTACTGTTGCCACTGGGTTGTGAGCAGCCTTACCTCTTCAGGATCTAGATATTTTGCAAGTACCACTGCCATCGCGGATACAGTCTGATCTACTGATTGAGTATCGATATTCATCCGTGTTCTCCTATAAATGGCGTTCTGTTAAATTTTTAGCATCAAACATTTGCTTTTGAAACTCTGGATAACCTATTTCTGCATGCTCGGTATAGTCAAGACCACGCTGCTCATGTAAACGACTGGCTTTTAAGCCAAAGCCTAAGTCAATCAGTTTATACATGACAAGCCCCAAGCCAAGACCCCAAACAAGTGCCATGCCCACACCCAATACTTGTACACCGACACGTGATAGATTGAATAGGTCATCGGTATAAAATAACCCTGCTGCTAGCGTACCCCATACGCCACCAAAGCCATGAACAGCCACCGCTGATACCACATCATCAATCTGTCGCTTTAATAAAGCTTGTGTTGATAGCACATAAACCACGGCAGCGACCAAACCAATAATGACGGCAAAAATAGGCGTCGTCGTCGCACACCCTGCAGTAATAGACACCAAACCAATTAGACTGGCATTAACACTATCACTAAGCAAAATAGCCTTCTTAAATGCTTTGGATATCAGCATATAACTAATCACAGCACTGATTGCTGCTACAAAAGTATTGACCGCAATTAAACCGATATTGCCCGTGATCGATAAGGTGGATCCTGCATTAAACCCAAACCAACCAAACCATAAGATAAAGCCGCCAAGCGCTAGCAATGTCATATTATGACCCGCTATCAATCGTGGCGTACCATCAGGTGCAAAACGCCCCATTCTTGGTCCAATCACCAAAATACCTGCTAGTGCCAGCCAGCCACCTATCGAATGAACAACCGTAGAGCCCGCAAAATCAATAAAGCCAAGCTCAGCTAGCCAACCAGCGCCTCCAAAGTAGCCACCCCATACCCAACTGGCAAATACAGGATAAATAAATAGACAAATTAAGCAGGCAGCAACCGCATAACCTATAAACGATACACGTTCAGCCATAGCACCACTAGCAATCGTGACGGCAGTTGCAGCAAACATCATTTGGAAAAACATCAACGCCCAATCCATGTTGGACAACGCGACTGGCATAAAGTGATCGGTGCCAAAAAACCCTGAGTTATTGCTACCCATCATCAAACCAAAACCCACCAGATAAAAGGCCAAACCACCGATACACATATCGGTATAGTTTTTCATCATCACATTAACCGCGTTTTTTGCACGCACCGAACCGCTTTCTAACAAAGCAAAACCTGCCTGCATAAAAAACACCAGCACACCGCCCCATATAATCCAAGCAACATTTTGATATTCAAGTAGCTGTGCCACTGTCAGTGTTGCCTCTTCTGCAGCCATTGCGCTAGCCATTGTTCCATATATCACAGCACTGATTAGGAATGCTTTAGAGCACAATGACTTACATAAAACAAATATCTCATTCCAGCTAAAATGTAATGTCCTCACTCACTTATCTCCAAACAATAGTTTTATTTATATAATCTGTATTACTATATTCTGTTATGAGCTTATCTAAATAAGTCAGCCCTAATAACGAGCAAGCAAAGCATGTGCCACATACATTCACTTATCAGAACATAAAGCTGGCTATTATCGATAAAAACACTCACTTATTCAGGCAGTGTCTATTTACCCTTACGCCACTGATTTATGACAGAGACATACAAAATACTGAAGTGTGGTCACTGTGAGAACGGAGATAGCAATGAGATAAATGTTAGAAAAACTAGGAAAATCATAGAGAGAATACTAAGATATTAGTAAGTTGCTTGATACATTTTGGTTAAATCTTAGCTATTTTTAGCGCACTCAAGGTGTGATACTCAGATGAGTTACATATCCATAAGGTGCTTGTTTTTATCATTGAATCTCAATGATGAGTAGATAAGTTATATCCAAACCATGTAATATATCAACGTAAGTTTGATAATAAGCACTAACCAAACATTTTATATAGCTATTTCAACCCCAGTTCGGGATAAGGGCTCAAAAAAAAGATAAAAAAAGAAGTCCGAAGTTGCTAAAGTAAGTTTACCAAGACAAACTTCACAAC
>NZ_JBQSXG010000039.1:0-25977 GCF_052378005.1 Psychrobacter sp. AOP31-B2-9 | reverse complement strand
TAGGCGATTGCAACAATAAATATAAATAATCGGTATTTTGTGTTCAGTAGGTTCTAATAGACATAGACGACAAAATGTCACTAAACGGTTATAAATAGATATAAAACTTCTTGTTTACTATTGTGTAAGCCATCGAAAATTAAGTAGCTAGCAAACAATAAAGGATAGCAATATGGCCAGTCAGACGTTATATGACAAACTTTGGAACGCTCACGAAGTCACCAAACGTGATGATGGTTCGAGCCTGATTTATATCGATCGTCACTTACTGCATGAAGTGACCAGTCCGCAAGCATTTGAAGGCTTGCAACTGGCTAATAGAGCGCCATGGCGTTTATCTGCCAATATCGCTAGCCCTGATCATAATGTACCAACGGTGTCTAAAGAACGTCTAGAAGGCGTGTCTGGTATCAAAGACAAAGTCTCGCGTTTGCAAGTAGTTACCTTAGATGATAACTGTGACAAATTTGATATTGCTGAATTTACTATTAACGATGCGCGTCAAGGTATCTTGCATGTTGTCGGTCCTGAGCAAGGTTTAGTATTGCCAGGTATGACCGTTGTTTGCGGTGACTCGCATACGGCCACTCATGGCGCACTTGGTTGCTTGGCACATGGTATCGGTACGTCTGAAGTTGAGCATGTATTGGCAACTCAGTGTTTGATTCAAAAGAAATCAAAAAACATGCAGATTCGTGTCACGGGTGAGCTTGGTGCAGGCGTGACCTCAAAAGACGTGGTATTGGCTATCATTGCAAAAATTGGTACGGCTGGTGGCACAGGCTATGCGATTGAATTTGCAGGGCAGGTATTTGAACAAATGAGCATGGAAGGACGCATGACCGTCTGTAACATGGCGATTGAAGCGGGCGCACGCGTGGGTATGGTTGCTGTCGATGATATCACTATCGATTATGTTAAAGGTCGTCCGTATGCACCAACTGATGAACAATGGCAACAAGCCGAACAGTACTGGCGTACCTTGTATTCAGATGCTGATGCTGTATTTGATAGTGTGGTTGAGATTGACGGTAGCGAAATTGCCCCACAAGTATCTTGGGGTACGTCACCTGAAATGGTTGTTGATATTACACAATCAGTGCCAACTCCTGATCAAGCATCGGATGAAGCACAAGAAGAAGGTTGGTTACGTGCTTATACCTATATGGGCCTAGAGGCTGGTCAGAAAATCACGGATATCCAACTAGATCGTATCTTTATTGGTTCGTGCACCAACTCACGTATTGAAGATTTGCGTGATGCAGCCGCCGTAATCAAAGGCCGTAAAGTGGCTGATAATATTAAAGAAGCCATTGTAGTGGCGGGTTCCGGGCAAGTGAAATTACAAGCAGAAGCGGAAGGGCTTGATACCTTGTTTACTGAAGCTGGGTTTGAATGGCGCGAGCCGGGTTGCTCGATGTGTCTTGCCATGAATGCCGATAAACTTGAGCCACAAGAGCATTGTGCTTCTACGTCTAACCGTAACTTTGAAGGTCGTCAGGGTAATGGTGGTCGTACGCATTTGGTTAGTCCAGCGATGGCAGCGGCAGCCGCATTGGCAGGTCACTTTGTAGATGTGCGGACATTTTAAAACGACTATGCATCAACAAAAATATCATTTATAGGAAATTTTATGCAAGCATATAACACCCAAACTGGTATCGTTTGCCCATTAGATCGTGCAAACGTTGATACTGATCAAATTATCGCAAAACAGTTTTTAAAATCTATTAAGCGCACAGGTTTTGGCGTCAACTTATTCGATGACTGGCGTTATCTTGATGAAGGTTATCCGGGTCAAGACAATAGTACACGAGTGATTAACCCAGACTTTGTCTTGAATAAACCGCGTTATCAAGGTGCTACTATATTACTAGCACGTCGCAATTTCGGTTGTGGCTCTAGCCGTGAGCACGCACCTTGGGCATTGTCTGAATACGGTTTTCGTACAGTAATTGCACCTAGCTTCGCTGATATCTTTTATAACAATTGCTTCAAAAATGGCATGTTGCCAATTGTATTGGCTGAAGATATCGTTGATACATTGATGAAAGCTACTATAGCTAACGAAGGCTATGAATTGACTGCAGATCTTGAGCGTCAAGTTGTTATTACGCCAACGGGTGAAGAGTATGCATTTGAAGTGGATGATTTTCGTAAGCATTGCTTACTAAATGGTCTAGATGACATTGGTCTTACTTTGCAGCAAAGCGATGTTATCAAAAACTATGAGCAAGAAATGATGCAAAAAACGCCTTGGATATTCAACGAGGTACGCGCCTAAACGAAAGATCTATAGGTTATTGCTCATAAAATTAATGAACAGTAGTAATGGAACGTTGAGTTATGGTGGCGAACTGGCTAAAATGAAGTATGGTTTTTCAAAGTATTTTATTGTTTCTCTTATGAATAGTAGCCGTCATTATGAATAAAAAACGTTATGTTTTATGGACAAGTAGCATTGTTGCTGCAAGCTTATGGTTGTCAGGCTGTCAGCTCTTGACTGGCTATCAGAAAATAGATGAGGCAGAAAGCGCTACAGCGTGGGCAGGCAAAATTCAACCTATCACTGGCGAAGTAAATATAGCTTGTATAGGTACTTACCACTGTGAAATTGCACGTATCGATAAGGTGCCAGTGATTGCAGCTGATACCCATGAGCCTATTAATCCTGCTATGCTCGTTGCAATGACTACTGTGAATGGCAAGGAAGCAGGTTATATTGGTAGTAATCGTGTGCAAGCAACCATGAAAATGGACATGACGCCGATTACTAAGAACAATGAGATAAAAATTGTACCCTTATCTGCTTCAGGCATGGCTGGGCTCACCAATTACTATGCACGGCTCAAGCCTGCCAAACGAGAGGTGCAAGTTAATTTCTATCCAGAGAACAATCTGGGCTATGTTGAACGGTTTGCAATGATTCACGATTTTGTTGACGCTGATACTTATCAGCTGCGAGCTTATCAAAAGAAATCTAGTGAAAGTTCAGGTAGCTTGTTAGATACCGCGTCACCAGAGCCCTTATGTGTTGAATTGTATCAAGGAAATAAAGTACAGCGCCGTTTTTGTAAAGAGTTGGGTAGCGAACATCAAGGCGAGTTTGTAGAAACCGGTACGATTAAGGTGAAATCTAAAGGTACGAAGACTAAAGTATAAAAAACAACTTATAAAAAACAATAAAATAGCGTCTTAATATGTATTAAGCGTTAACTTACCGTAGTAACGAATAAAACCTATTCTAAAGGATCAGTATGGCAACGATTTTAACATTAGCGGGCGATGGTATTGGCCCTGAAATTATGACTCAAGCCATTGATGTGCTTGATGCTGTCAATAAGAAGTTTTCGTTAGATTTGACACTTGAGTCTGGATTGATTGGTGGCGTAGCTATTGATGCAACTGGCGAACCTTTACCAGATGAAACTTTGGCGAGTGCACGTGCAGCAGATGCTGTACTGCTAGGCGCTGTTGGTGGACCTAAGTGGGACGGTATTGAGCGTAGTAAACGTCCGGAGCGTGGTTTACTGAAAATCCGTGGTGAGCTTGGTTTGTTTGCTAATTTACGTGTAGCAAAGCTTTATCCGCAGCTTGCCAATGCGTCTAGTATTAAGCCCGAAATTATTTCAGGCTTGGATCTTCTGATTGTTCGTGAGCTGACTGGCGGCATCTATTTTGGTGAGCCACGTGGTATTCGTACATTAGATAATGGCGAGCAGCAAGGCTATAACACCATGGTGTATAGTACAAGTGAAATTCAGCGTATCGGTAAGGTAGCTTTTGAATTGGCCAAGACACGCGCGCAGGCAGCAGGTACAGCGGCAAAGGTTTGTTCAGTAGATAAGGCCAATGTATTAGAAGTCACTGAGCTGTGGAAGCAGACTATGATTGAAATGCAACAATCGGATTATAGCGACGTGGCGCTGTCACACATGTACGCTGACAATGCTTGTATGCAGCTGATAAAAGACCCTAAGCAGTTCGATGTTATGGTAACGGGCAATATGTTTGGTGATATTCTATCCGATGAAGCAGCGATGTTGACAGGATCTATCGGTATGTTGCCATCTGCTAGCCTCGACGAAGCAGGCAAGGGTATGTATGAGCCATGCCATGGTTCAGCGCCAGATATCGCAGGACAAGATAAAGCCAACCCATTGGCGACGATTTTGTCTGTTGCGATGATGCTACGTTATACCTTTAAGCAAGAAGAGGCTGCGCAGGCTATTGAACAAGCGGTTAGTGACGTGCTTGATGATGGTCTACGTACTGTTGATATCTTAGACAAGAGTGAAGCAGGACTGACACAGGTAGGCTGTCAAGAGATGGGGCAAGCGGTATTGGCTAAGCTGATCTAATTAGTGCCTTTGTAATATCTCTCGAAATTTCTTTTTATCTTTATCTTTATCTTATCTGAACTTACCAACTCTTATTGTCATAAACCCATAATTTTCTAAGCAAATTATGGGTTTTTTGTGTCTATAAAATGAGTTATTAGCTTTAACATACTCACCCACTTAGTTGTAAAAAAGTACTTGTTTTAACACAGGTGCTATCGGGTAAGGCTCACATTAACATAAAGTTGTTATATGCCTATAAAGAAATATGAAACCATTAAACACTGAAGAAAAATATATGAACTAGGGCATGTCCTCAATTCAATCGATAGTTATCTAAATGGGTTAAAAATAGCTAAATCTTGCCAAACGGCGTCAAATAGCTGACTAATATCTCGATATTATCTGCTCTATTTTCCTTGTTTGACGGCAATTTATCTCATTTTTATCACCATTTTTAAAATGAGGACACGCCCTAACAATAATTATTTATTCATAATAAAAATTTGAGCAAAATATTTTCTGAAAAATTAGGAGCGTATGATGTATCAATTAAAAAGTGTGAGCATGGCGATAGCAATCATTGGTTTTTCTACAGTCGCGTTGATGGGACAAAGCATTGCAGCGCCAATGAACAATACCGATATCAATAATGCGGTGCAAGGCAATGCGGAGCAAAGCAGTAAAACTTATAAAGATATCAGCCCTGTAACAAATGGTGTTAGTCAAAAATTAACAAGCGATAGTCAGACCGCAACGTCACTGAATAAGCTCTTGCCTACGATAAAATATACGACAGATAACCTATCAGACGTTGCGCAGAAAGTTAATAATGCAACTTGGAAAGAAGGGAGCAAAATAGACCGTCATATAGCCACCAAGTTGCAAGCGCTACTGAACTGGCATCATCATGGTGTGGGTCATGTCGATGGATACTGGGGGAAAAACACTCGCAAAGCCATGCAAGCATTTCAGAAAGCTAGAGGATTGACCGTTACGGGAACGCTGAATAGCGAAACTTGGCAAGCATTGACTAGAAATGATCAGCTGATGAAACAACCAGTACTGGTCAATTATCAGCTCAGTGATGCAGATTCCGATATCAAAACGACGAATATACCAGTCAGTACAGAGGCTAAAGCTAAGCTAGAAGGTCTGTACTATGAAAGCATGACCGAAGCTTTTGCAGAAAAGTTTCATATGAGTGAGAGGTATTTAAAGGAGCTCAACCCTAAAGCTAGTTTCGTTGCTGGAGAGACCATTACTGTCTATAATCCTGGTAACCCCAATACCAAAACTGTTAGTCGAGTGGTCGCTGATAAAGATACTGAAACGCTATATGTTTATGATGATGCAGACACTTTAATTGCGAGTTATCCGACGACGGTAGGTAGTACAGCAACGCCGTCACCAACTGGCACACATACGGTAGCAGTAAAAGTTCATGAGCCTAATTATACTTATACTGCTAATGATAGCAGTTTCATTTTGCCACCTGGTCCCAATAACCCAGTTGGTTCAGTATGGATTGGGTTGAGTAAACCTTCTTATGGAATACATGGTTCACCAGACCCTGATCGTATTAGTCGTCAAGCATCAGCGGGTTGTATACGTCTAACTAACTGGGATGCATTGGCACTGCTGGGTGTTATTAAGGATGATGCTACAGTCGAATTTAAGTAGATCATTAACTGTAACCTAAAGCTTAGCTATGAAAGTTTATACCAATCCCAAAAAAGCATAATGAGCAGTATTAAATCTGATAGGTCTACAATATGCAGTATTTGAGGATATATAGCACTTAAGAATATACAGCACTTAAGCTCATTTTCTTTGCTACTTTGATGTTTAAGCTTAATATGATAAAAACCAAAAAAAATACCGCTGTTTTAGCGGTATTTTTATGGTGAAAACAAACATCAAACAACTAAAATATTGATAGGCAATAATGAGTAGCTTAGCATTTTCATTATTATTATCAGTCAAACCACTCAAACATTTATGCCAGTGATAAAAAAAGTGTCATTAGACAACTGGCTGTATTTATATAAATGCTTTTATAACCACTTTAGTTGATAAGAAATTAGTTTTTGCCACGATAAGTAATGCGACCTTTAGATAAGTCATAAGGCGTCATTTCGACCTTAACTTTATCACCAGTCAAGATGCGAATATAATGTTTACGCATTTTACCAGAGATGTGCGCAATAATTTCGTGTCCGTTTTCTAAACGAACTTTAAACAAGGTGTTAGGAAGGGTGTCAATAACTTCGCCTTCAAATTCGATAATATCGTCTTTTGCCATAATTTGTATCAATCAATTAAAAATAAGCCCGTATTATACGCAAGTTGACTGATTAAAGCAATACGGAACCTGGTTTTGACTTGACAGTCTGTAAGTGATATGTATGCTAATTTCTATGAGTTTAGTCTATTTAACACTGGTTATTTAGATTATAGACACGCTCTAGTCAGGTAAGTTTAGCCAAACAGGCGTTAGAGGTGCATTGGGTAGCAGCTGTTGAAAGTGTTCAGGGTAATAAGCATTGATAAAATATAAGCCATCACCAGAGGCGGTAGGTGGTGCAATCGTACGGTCTTTCTTGTGCAAGATGTTCAGAAAATCTGTGGGTGCCAACTCATGTCTGCCTATGGCATATAAGGTGCCCATTAAGTTTCGAACCATATGATGCAAAAATCCATCCGCTTGAATATCAAAAACGATAAACTGACCGTGTTTAAAGAGCTTGGCATGACTGATAGTGCGTACGGGCTGATTGGATTGACAAGCAGCAGCACGGTAGCTACTAAAATCATGGGTGCCAACGATATCGGCCGCCGCCAGTTGCATGGCTGCTAAGTCAAGTGTCTCATAGATATGCGTGACCTGATGATTGAGTATCGCAGGGCGCTGTGGTTGGTTGAGCGTGATATAACGATAGCGACGGGCAATAGCACCGAATCGGGCGTGAAAATCAGCAGGCATTGGTTGAACCCAACGTAATGCAATATCGTCAGGTAGTAAACTATTCACACCGCGTAGCCAGTTATGTGTTGGTCGGTAGGCATGAGTGGTAAAATGAGCAATCATATTACTGGCATGGACGCTTGCATCCGTACGCCCAGCGGCGATGACTTCTACTGATTCGTTAGCAACTTTACCAATCGCGGTTTCGAGTGCTTCTTGTACACCCATCACTTCTCGTTGCCGCTGCCAGCCATGATAATGTGTGCCTAAGAATTCAATAGCAATTGCTAGAGTATATATTGGCAAACGTTCAGATTCGGAGTTCTTGGTTTCAGACATTATGATTTTTAAACTTATAAAGTTAAAGGTAATTGAGAGTTAATTATCGTTTTTTAATACTTGTGCCAGTCTGGCTGATATTATTCAACCAACGCTGCTTGCGTCTTGCAGGTGTATCATAGCGCAATAATAGCCATAGTAATCGAGCATATATCGCTGGAATGGTCAAACGCCCACCTGCAATGACATGATGCTCATACTGCCAACTACCTGCTGCATAGCTGTCACTTACCCCACCAAATGGGCATTGACTGGCAGATATCACCATATGTCCTATTTTATGAATCTGCTCTAATGTTTCTGCTAATGCTACAGAATAAGGAACATTACCAGCGCCAAATCCTAATAGAATAATACCAGCTGGTGGCTGTGATAAGAGTGCTTGTAGCTGATTATTGATGACATCGGTGTCATTAGGTAGACAATAAAGTGCATGGATGCGAGTGTGCTCAGCACGAGTTTGAATACTAGTAAATAATGCATTCTGGTCATCAAGCCAGTGATTTCGCCGTGTATCTGATAGGGTTTTTATATAGCTATTAGCAGGATATGCGGCTCGAGAATGACCCGTAAATGCCATCAGGTCATGACTATGAATTTTTTGTACGGTTTGTGCAGGCCAGGATTCACCGCCAAAACAAACTTTGACACCTGATTCACCTGCTGCTGCCAGTTTTAGTGAATTATGAAGGTTGTCCCGTGCATCACTCTGAGTATCTATAGTATAAGAATGTAAAACATCACTGTCCAATAGGGGGCGCATACTAGCAGTCAGGACTACACAAATATCACTACCTGCAAATGCTTCTGCCAAAAACGCTCCCAAATAACTCAGAGTATCTGTACCAGTGATCAACACAAAGCGTCTACTACCTTGTGTATAAGCAGTCAGTAATAGATGATAAAAATGGACAAAATCGCTTGGGGTGAGTTGGCTACTGTCTTTGATCAATGCATTATCTAGCCAAGAGATACTCAGGAGCTTGGTTGCACTATCTTGATTAAGCATTAACTTCTGCAATGTTGGCAAAAAAACATCTGCTGCTAAAGGTGTTAAAGGTCGGCCGTAGCAACCAAAAGTACCGCCAGCATAAATCAGTTGAATAGGGCTAGATATAGTCATTGTCATAGTAGAAGATAGCATTGTATTAGTATATAGTCAGCGAATTACTAAATCGCTACAGTGTTAGCCTTGTTAGATGTACTACTTGTACAATCTGCAGTCGGTTGCCTTGTATCGACTTCAAAGTTCTTTGACTATAATAATTAAATATTAAGGTTTAATGCAAAAAAAATCAGCAAGTACTCTATGATAAGTAGAATACTTGCTGATGATAGAACAAATTATTGATTATGCTGTGCGTTCAAGTAATAGCTGCGCTTGGCTTTGTTGTTCGCTATTGCCTTGAGCTATGACTTCATTGAGCAAGCGTTTAGCACTATCGTACTCTCCAAGCTGTAGGTATTGGTTAGCTAAGTCCAAAGTAACTTGATTGCTATCTAACGATTTTACAAAGTCAAAATTTTCTGCAAAACGTAATGAGAAACCGTCTTCTGCTTCAACAGCATCTTTAGCCTCAGCTTCGACTGGAGTTTCAGCTGTTACAGAATCTATAATAGCGTTATCATCTGCTAAATCATTGTTCTCTAAGATATTATCGTTGAACAATAATGGTGCTGCTGGTGCGAGGCCAGACTCTTCAGTAGGAGCTTCTTCAGCAAGAGTTTCTTCAGCAAGAGCTTCTTCAGCAAGAGTTTCTTCAGCAAGAGCTTCTTCAGCAAGAGTTTCTTCAGCAAGAGCTTCTTCAGCAAGAGCTTCTTCAGCAAGAGTTTCTTCAGCAAGAGCTTCTTCAGCAAGAGCTTCTTCAGCAAGAGCTTCTTCAGTAAGAGCTTCTTCAGTAAGGGCTTCTTCAGCAAGAGCTTCTTCAGTAAGAGCTTCGTCAAAGCTAATATCTTCAAGATTGTCTACTTCATTAGAAGTTTCGCCAGTACTGACTTCTTCTAAAATACTGTCTTGAATAACAAAGTTATCGCTATTTTCTTCAAATGTAAGCTCTTCGCTTTCTAATACCGTTTCGATATCGTTTGAAGAGTCAGTCAAGTCATCTTCGTTATCGACAATCAGTTCTTCAACAATGGTTTCATCAGTGTCTTGGTCAGTATCACTTACTAAATCATCAAAATCTAAAACAAAATCTTCATTGTCTGATGCCATCTCTTCAGTAGCACTATTGGGTGTTTCTGCCTGTGCGCTGGTTTCTTCAGTTGAGTCAAAGTTAAAGTTGAAATCTGCAAGGTCACTATCTTCGTTTGAAGTATCGGTAGGGTTGCTTTCGTCTTCTATCGTTTCTGGTGTGACAGGTGTCGTACGGGTCGCAGCAGTTTCTTCGAAATCACTTTCTAAGTCACTAAGCGTCAGATCAAAACTGTCATTTGTATGGTCGCTAGTAGTGGTTTTAGGAGAGTCTGTTGATGGTACTGGATTAACAATAGACTCGTCACTCAAACTATCATCTTGGCTCGGTGATAAGTCAAAATCAATACTGTCAAAATCAGTATTGTCTTCTACTGGCGCTTCTTGTGCTGCGACTTGACTTCGCTCTTCTAAAAATAACATTTTTAGCTCATCGGCTATCTCAATGCTATTTGGGTCGTTCTGTGTTTTGATAATATTGTAAACTTTATCAAAGTTTTCTGGCTGATTGATGGTCGCATATATGCTGAGTAGCTTAAGGGTTAGCTGACTATTGTCTGGCTCTTCGCTTAGGCCTCGATCCAATGCTTCAATTGCTTTGTCATAACGCTGTTGGTCTATAAAGCGCTGAGCGGCCTCAATATGGTCGAATTTATGATCATCTTCACGGCTTTCGGTAGTACCTTCAACATTTGTTGCAGGTATTGGCGCGGGTGTGGCCGTGGTTTTTCCTGATTTGTCTTGTTGTAGTTCTGATGGTTTTTGCGCTTTCTGTTTGCGCAATACTAAACCAGCCCCTAATAAAATAAGTACCAATCCGACGATGATATATAGCATATTGTCCATAGTTACTCCCACGCCTATGATCACGGCGTATTGCATTGATTATTCAGGCAATTATTGATTGCGTAATTTTTTGAGACGAGCTTGCAGCTCAGCCAGCTTTTGGTTTTGTAGTTGTATCTTTTGAGTATAGCTTTCCAGTGCACTACTGGTTTTTGACAAGCGCTGTGCTTGTGATGCTACGCTTTGTCTAGATGCTTTCAGTGTTGCTAATATATCTGTGCTTAGACCATTACCTGTTGCCGCAGTAGATTTCGTTTGAGTACCATCTGCACTGCCATTATGACCAGGGGCTAGCACAGAAAACTGTGCTTTTGGTAAGGTTTGTGTCTTAGTAATCATTGGTTTTTTGTTTTGTGTCGTTGCTTGTGATTTTTTAGGTGATTTATTAGCAGTTGGTTTAGTTTTCTTTTTTACCACAGGAGTATTGGCTCTGCGGCTATGTTGTCTTTGTGCTTTAATGGCTGCTTCTAACTTTTGTTGTGATGGTATGACATCATATCTTGGTAAGCTAAGTTTAGCATCTGCTTTTAGTTGGTCAGCATCTTTATTGATAAAAGCGTTAGGATTTTGTGCTTGAATTTGTTTCATTACAGTTGAAACATCTAGGTTGTTTTCTTCTGCTATTTGCTGAGCGATAATCCATAGGCTATCGTTACGCTGTACTTGATATTGGGCAGTAGCAGCTGTAGCCGTGTTGCTAGTAGCACTGCTAGCGCCATTAGGTGCAGCAGGCATAGCAGTGTCAGCAGGTATATTACTGCTTGGTGCTGTTGTGTTGTTCGTGTCAAGGCTAGGCTTTGATGCGTTTGTTTCATCATTATCGATCGCTGGTATTTTCGAATCAGTGATCATCATTCCAGCATCTGATTTACCACGTGGTTGTATTTGGCGGGTGACTTGTATGTTTAAGATGTCAAAGTCTAAAGCAGGCGCAGCGGCTTTAGTAGCCGGGGTATTGTTAGCTACATCACTAGAGTCTATATCATTGCTATTACTATTAGTGGCTGTTTCACTTGTATTAGCAGCACCCAAGCGACCATTATCTAAGCGACTAGGAGCATTAGTAAGATCACTTCCTTGCGATGTAGAGGCCACTGCAGGCAACTGCATATTAGGCGCTGGTAGTTTAGAGGCTATTAGTTCAGTCGTTGATGAACTAGGCGCTGATATTAATGGTGGCGGCATGCCTTTTTTGAGGGTTAGTGGTTCGGCAGTGCTTGCAGAAACACTTGGTAAATTAGGCTTTTTTGCAGCAGTGACAGTGTTTTTGGGTGTCTCGATAGGCACGCTATCATTGAGTGGCATCAACAATGTCTTAGGCACAACATTGCTCTTACCCTGATCGTTTATAGATAAAACCACATCAGTAAAAGGTTTGGATACAGGTTGTGAGGTCGTGATAAAGACTTGACCACTGGTCGCTGAGGTAGGCTGAAAGCGTACGTTCATAGAGTCAGTTTTGGTCAGCCCCATTCGTTGATAGATGGCAGAGTTTGCTAAGCTTGCTGAAAAGTCAGACGCTCGAATATTAGTAACCGTAATACTTGCCGCTAGCGGCTCATGCTGTGCAGAAGTAACAACCGTTTTTCCGATAGTTGCTGCTTGTGCGCCCGATATCAAGGCTGCATAGCCCACGGAATAAAGTAATGCCGTCGATACCGCGCGATGTATGGTAGTAAAGCGATGAGATAAATGACGAGACATGTGCAGCCCTTTCTAATAAAAGTTATCTTTGCTGTTATAACAAAATACTGTTTAGTTTACCAGTTTATTTCACAACTGTTGTGAACAATATAAAAAATGTTTAAATCATGTTCAATCTAATTTTTTATCAAGCAGCATCGCATCGCCATAACTAAAGAAGCGATATTGCTCTTTAATAGCATGCTGATAAGCCTGTTCGATAGCTGCTTTGCCCGAAAATGCTGATACTAGCATTAGTAGGGTAGATTTCGGTAAATGAAAATTTGTGAGTAGTCGGTCTATCACACCAAATTTAAAGCCTGGATAAATAAATATATCAGTATCGCCTGACCAACTAGATAAGCTGTGTCCGTCATTAGCCGTTTTTTGATAAGCGGTTTCGAGCACACGTGTTACCGTTGTACCAATAGCGATGACTTGTTTACCATTAGCATGTGTTTGGTTGATCAGCTCGGCCGTGGTTTGTGGCAGATGTGCATACTCACTATGCATGGTGTGATTGAGTAAGTTGTCTGTTTTTACAGGAGCAAATGTGCCTGCACCAACATGCAAAGTAACAAACGCTGTTTTAATACCTTTTTCTGCCAGTTTTTTTAGTATTGATTCGTCAAAATGTAAACTTGCAGTAGGGGCTGCCACACTCGCTAGCTTGGTTGGGTCATGAAAGACAGTCTGATAGCGAGTATTATCAGTTTCATCAGCATGGCGTTCAAAGTAAGGCGGAATCGGTAACTCCCCATATAGTTCTAAGTCGGGCAGGATAGGAGCGTCAAAGGCTAAAATAAATAAATTGTCTTGACGGCTAATCATTACTGCAGCCATATGACTATCGGCAAGTTGCAAACGTTGCCCAAGCTTAGGGGCCTTACTGGCTTTGACATGAGCAAGTGCAATATATTTTGTGTTGACGGGTGTGCTATCTGTAGCTTCCAAATGCAAGGTTGCTACGTCTAGTTCAGCAATGTCTACTAGACGTTCAATCAGTAGCTCAACTTTGCCACCCGTATCTTTTTGACCAAATAACCGTGCCTTCATCACTTTTGTATCGTTGAATACAATCAGATCTCCTGCACTTAATAAGTTAGGCAACTCAGTAAATAGGTGATCTTCTACCATAGCACTATTTTCTGTCTTATTAGCAGGCAAATATAGGAGCTTTGAAGCAGAACGTTCTGTCAATGGATAACGTGCAATCAGGTTGTCTGGTAAGACATAATCATAATCGTCTACGCTTAAGTAGTCTAAAACGTCATTATTTTTATTGGTATCAAGCGTGGAATTACTATTAGAGTTAGCGGCGTGTGTGTCGGTCATAGTCGGTCTTTAAATGAATATAGATTTTTGTATAATTGTAGCAGAAATGAGCTTATTAAAGGACAGTTTAATAGAGACTCATGCGCATACAAGTCGAGCAATAACTAAACAGGCGTTGTTTAGTATGCAATTATTCAAACAAATTTAACTGAGGCGGTACTTGCGTAGCAGGAGTGAGGGAAGAAAAGGTAACACCAACTAGACGAATAGGTTGCTCACGAGGAATGTCTGAAAATAGCTTATCTAGCCAATAGTGCGCAGATTCAGCACTATTAAAAGCTGTTGATAATGTATGAGAGCGTGTTATTTGAGTAAAATCTGCGTATTTCACTTTGAGGGTGATTGTGTGAGCAATCACTTGTTTTTTTTGCATTTGATCAAATGCATCCTGATTTTGCTCGTAAATTTGTATTTTTAATGCATTATCATTACTGAGATTGTCTCTAAATGTGGTCTCTGAGCCAACGGATTTATGCGTTCTCTCAGATTTGACCACCCGATCATCACGTCCATGTGCTATATCGTGATAAAACTGGCCACGTTTACCAAACTCTTGTATTAATAGAGCTGCCGGTGTTCGCCGCAGGTCGGCACCATAATGGACGCCCATCTCATGTAAGCGCTTAGCTGTTGCCTTGCCAATACCATGAAAGCGCTCAATAGGTAAGGCGCTAATAAAGGCATCGGATTCTGTAGGCGTAATAATAGCTATACCGTTAGGTTTATTGATATCAGAAGCAATTTTGGCCAGCATTTTGTTAAATGAGACTCCGGCAGAAGCCGTCAGTCCGGTATGTTCTAAAATTTGAGCTCTTAGCCAATTAGCCATTAATGTTGCTGAGCCTTTATGAACGCTTAAACCCGTGACATCTAGATAGGCTTCATCTAGCGATAAGGGTTCAACATGGGGTGTTAAGCGATGCATAATACAGCGGATATCATTGCTAACTGATCGATACACTTCAAAACGCGGTCTTACAAATACCACTTCTGGACAGCGTTTGCGCGCCTCATAGCAGGACATGGCAGAGCGTACGCCAAATTTACGTACTTCATAGCTGGCGGCTGCTACGACACCGCGTCCATTTGGATCACCGCCAACCACCAATGGTTTACCGCGTAATTCAGGGAAGTCACGCTGTTCGACACTGGCATAAAAAGCGTCCATATCTATATGAATGATCTTTCGAGAGTGAGGGTTCATAGAGGTTGTCATATCATTATTTTACCTGATTTGACCACTTTGATTTGAAAGATAATGCCCATTAGATCGTAATAATATATAAATAATCATAAAGTTTAGACACTACAAATAGGTAGATTGTATGTGTTAAAAAATAGTAAGCGTATTTTTTCTATTATTTTTAGTATAAGGGTTATTGATTTGCTCATCTTGATTGACCGTTTGTCATAACAATTTTGCCGTTTGTCATAAAAATGGCACTTAAATATTACAGTTTTTATACTGCTGTTTTAGACTATAGTGTTTGTGGTAATCGATACATACAGTAAGTGATGTCTTACACATCTTTTTATCACTAAAAAAGCCGTTGCTTACAGCTCATATCAAAATAACAGATTCGCTACTGTTGAAATTAATACTTTACAAATACGTTGTTGTTTAGAGGATTTATAATGACTAAGGAGCTGACGATGCATAATGGACTAAAAGGAAGTGAGTTGACACGAGCCATGCTTGCACGAGGTGATAGCAACATATGGTGTGCAGTGTGCGATGAAAGTGATGAACAAGCAATGATGGATCATTGTGGTAATGATTTTACAGCATATATCGTATCATATAGTGATGGACTTTTTTATTGTAGTGCTGGCACACCATGGAAATTTGCTGTACCAATTAAGATATGCGCTGTCATGCAATACGAAATTGAGATGTGAGTACAAGCCAGTTTTCTATAAATCGACTAAATTTTTAGCCTTGCTGAGTCTGTTTTTTGCAGTACTAAGCAAGGCTTTTTTATTGCAAGAGTTTTTTATTGAAGTTAGGGCGTGTGAAATATATCACTGATAGTCTCTATCGGTGTCATGCTAGAAGGATTAAAAACGCTAGAGTCAGTCAGTTTATTACTACGATAAGTCATATATTCAGGGCTATTTCTATTTGCTATCGCTTGATTCAATGCCGACATTCTATACGTTTGGCATCAACTATAGTTGAGTTCAAGTAATTTCGATACAAGGAAACCGAGTGCAAGCTATACATTAATATGGTCAGCGAGGATGACGATGTAGTGGATGTATATGGATTTGACTATATCTTGTTTTATTCTCGTTTTCAAAATGAGGACATATCTTGAATAGATTATATTTAAACAATCACCCGCACCAAAGTTTTCTGCTCATTGATCGCTTCAAAGCTAATGTCAACGGGCAAAAACTGCTCAATCAGCCATGCTTGGGTTTCGGTATGTTGGCTTATGACTCGTGCGGTAAATTCGCCGCCACCAGACAATGCCAATGGCAATAGCAACTGGTCGGTTAAGTACTCGTCGACCAAGGCATCAGTTTTGAGTAGATAACGTTTAACCAAACCCGCCAAGCGGTTGCCCATTTTCTCTGCTGACGTGCGTTTTTCACCCAGTAGCGTAAACATTTCTTGGTGAATCTGGTCGCCATGCTTATGAGTAACCAATGCGGAGCAACTATTGCCTTCACCAATACCGTCTAGCTGACTAGTATTGCTAGTCATAAGCGTGTCATCCACTCCGCCATCTATCAACGTCGCTGTAGCGCTGGCAAGCTCGCGTTTACCAATGTCATATTCTAAATTTAAAACGCTGGCGACCAATGCAATTTTTGTCAGCGCTCCGCGTTCGGTTAGCGTTAACGGCTGTGAGTCAGCACGGCGCATAAACGGCGTAATAGTGGCCTTAATCACACCACCACCGATGGGCGCAAAGCCTGCTTGCAAGCATTCGATATGTACTTGCATACCTAATTTTGCCAGTGCAGGGACAAATGCGTGCTGCAAAAAGTCAGTCGTTGGCGCCAGAGGGTTGTGCGTGCCGCCTTTTATCGTGACGGTTGAGGCTGCTTGGATGTTGGTATTGGCAAACAGTAGGGCAGGGAGTAGCGTTTGTAGCACAAGGCTGGTACTGCCAGCCGAACCAATATCAAAATGATACTCACCAGGTTTGATAGCGTTCGGTGCAAATCGAAACGCTGCACTGCCTAACGCTGCGCCTGTCACGGTAGCATTTGATATAGATTGGGAGGCCTGTACGCACATCAGGTGTTGACGCATCAATCCTGGTTTGGCTCGCCTAGCGCGAATATTGGTGATTTCGATGGGTATGCCTGTGAGCATTGATAAAGATAGCGCCGTACGGATGATTTGCCCACCACCTTCGCCAGTGCTGCCGTCGATTTTTAGGGTTGCTGTGTTGGTATTTACAACAGTGCTGCTTGTGGTTTGAGCGCTGTGGTTAGGTGTAAAGCTCATCTTTATCTCTTATGTTTCGGATTGACTATATAAAATAAAAGAGCCTAAAAAATACGCCATGACGCATATTTTTCGGGCCCTATTGATCTATCAAAGTTTGGCTTTAGATAATCAAGGCTTAGCCATTGAATTTCTTCGCTATTAGATCTTTGATAAACGCCACAACAGCAGCGCTGTGCTCAGAGTTTTTGATCTCATCTAATAGCTCAGATTTTGACATGCTTTGGTATCTTTGGATGTCTTCGCTACTGATATCTTTTGCGCTATTAATCAATGCTGATAAGCCATTGTTGTCAGCATCATCACCGCCAGTTACAGCGCCTAACATATCATTCATGTTTATCATTGGTATTTCCTCATACAAAAATAATTATTAAATGGTTCAATGTGAAAGTGATGTATCACTCACACTTTAGTTTACCGCATCTATATTCGTTTAGGGGCATTAAAGTTGCCCTTTTTAGATAACGATTATGTGTAGGGCAAACCAGTTTTGATTCACATTGCCGTATTGCTTATGACAAATGGTTTTAAAAATAAGATTGAAACCGACTGTCAGTGTCTGGTGATAAGGTCTAAATAGTGCTGTGTGATAAGTGACAGGTACGGGGCATGAGTGGTAAAAAAGACGTTTGCCCGCAACGCCAAGTAGCCACTGCAGTATTTGTTCAACCCCCTGTTGTGGAGTGCGGGGTCTTAACACTCGCCCAGTCGGTTCCAAAAGGGTGGTCTATGCGCTTAAATCAAGCACATAGAGAATTATAAAATTAGTGATTCAAAAAATCATTCTGCTAAATCAATTTGCCAGTTATTGGCTTGAATCACAATATTGATTTGACGCAGCTTCATGGCAATATCGTCTGCTTGCTTCTGTAAACCAGCCACCGATACCATGACGTTGTATTTAATCTCACGATGGCTATAACGATCCGTTTCGGTATGCGTGGCGGCTATGGCATCGACCAATAGCTTATGGCGCATCTCTAAAGTATCGCGCTCTATCAACAGCGTTAGCATCGATTGACCTTTATCCGTCTTGGCAATTGCATTGGTACGGTGAATGCGTTCAATCAGGTTGGACAGCTCAGCAATGATTTGGCTGGCATCAATCATCAGTGTGTTTGGATCCTCAGATGGCGTATCGCCTTCTTGGACTTTAATGTTGGCGTTGATACGACCCTTAAGCTGAGCCAGCTTCTTTTGCATATCGCTACGAATCAGTAGGGCTTCTGCGAGTTCCATTTTAGTTCTCTTTTATTGAATATAGTCAAAATACACATTTTCAAATAACATAAATTCTGTCTTTAAAGTTTTGTTAACATTGATAATCATAGATCTTATAGGCGGTAATTTTTCTTCACCACTCCAAGCCACATAGCTGTCAAATCTATAGTTATTATTGACAAGGTTTTTGATGATTTGGAATAAAAATTTAGTATTTATAATATGGCCATCATTGATGTCTTCTTCTAGCCAGTCTTGTAGACCCACAAACTCATAGTCAAACGCTTTGGGGTCATATATTCTAAATCCACTGCTACAGCAGCTAGGACTATAAGTGGCGAGACGATAAACCATGTCATATTGAAGATTAACTTGATTTTCTTTATCAACAGTTGGCTCAAAGTAGACGTTCATCTGATTAAATTTTGCTAAATCAATAGGATGGTCGGTGCTTATTATTAACTCATAACACATGGTATTTCCTCAATTATAATTTACGAATCAGTGTGTAGTGGAGGCTAACCAAATCTACGCATAATTCAGTAAAAATTCATAATCAAATAATTCTACTTTTGATAGGGTATCAATATCATCAATACTTGCATAAATATTGTCCTGAAACGCCTTAATTACTTTGACTGGTTTGGAATACTGTAAATTCACGAACTACGTCAGTCCGCTCAAGCTTCTTTTGCATATCGCGACGGATAAGTAGGGCTTCTGCGAGTTCCATTTTGATTTTCCTTAATTTGTTTTTAACTAGGGCGTGTTGAACATTCAAATGTGGTGCTGGCAGTCACTATTTTTTAGACAATATGCAGTGAAATTTTTGATGCCTAGTCATTCTAGGTGAAACAATTTCGCCATGTATTGGCAAAAAAGAGTACTGCCCTCCACTCGAGCACAGCTCTCGCCTTGCAAACGGGCAAAGCAGTGCTTTGCTCGATCCGTTCTCAAGGCTGATGCTAAAATCACCCCAAACGTTGTTACAAGCCTAGCTAAGGTCTCGACATTATCGTCGGCTTGCGCCTAGTTTGGTGCAATTTTAGCGATCAGCAGCCCTAATATTTGAATGTTCAACACGCCCTATTATTTATTCTGTTGTGACGATACTGCTGATAGGCCTGTTTAATTTTATCGTAACGGGATAATTGGTCTTGAGTTAATGGTGCATGTTTGAGTTTGCGTAACAATCTTTTGTATAAATAGCCGGAGCGAAAGTGATAAGGTCGCAGCTCTATAAAACAAACGGCAAACTCGCGAGCGTATGCACCATTTGCGCTATCATGAGTGATTAACTCTAAAAGGCATTCTTCACCTTCAAAATTATCATTATGAAATACCAAAGTACTATAGCTCTGATGAAAATTGGTACAAGCGTTTTGCCATGATTCATAACTTTGTCTATTATCATCTCGCTTAGCAAAAGTACTGCTAATCAAATGATGGAGCCTTTGAATTTTTGCTTCACTTTTTAAGATACTTTTATGAATAGAGGTTGGTTTTTTCATAGCTTTCCAAATAACTGATTTTATCTCTATGACTGTCTAATACTAATAACACTAGAGAACAATTCCTGTTTGTTCGCAATATTGTTTGATGGCTTCAAAATATTGAGATTTAGAGAATGTTAAGTTAATCGCTGGCTCAAACACAGTTTGATATTCAGTATATTCCCACGCAATAAGCTTCCACTCTACGGTTTGATCGCCAACGATTATTTCTGTAGAAAAAATTCCACAATGATCACAAGCACAATGACAGCTATAAAGAACTAACCGAGTTGACGCTAAGCCGTTTATAAATAACTTTTGACCTAATAGCTGCGATATATAATTGCGTTGTGAAAGATCACAGAAATCGAGGTCATTACTTATGTTTCCTAAATGGCGACAGTCTCCAAGCAGTTCTATTAATGGTTTGCCATCAATATAAAATTCAACGATTTTTATATCATCTAATTTAGAGTCATAGGGAAAGTCATAGTCCACTAAACTCATTTGAAAATGATTCATAATTTAGCCTGTAGCCTTTGGCTCTGCCCAAAAAATAATATTTGCTTCTTCTAAATAGTTTACATCTAGCCCACAGTATTTGACAGTAGTATCTAAATGCGGGAATTCAGCCTTGAGCTGGTAGACCCATAGCTTGGCTTCTCACCCTTTAACACAAACCACCTGACGCAGCGTATGTACCACTTCTACCAAATCACTTTGCGCTTGCATTACGTCTTCAATATTTTTATACGCCGCTGGAATCTCATCGATCACATCCGCATCCTTTCGGCATTCTACGCCCTCGGTCTGCGCCATTTGATCGGCGACCGTGAATACCTTTTTCGCCTCGGTACGTGACATGATACGACCTGCACCATGCGAGCAAGAGCAGAATGACTCTTCGTTTCCTTTACCGCGTACGATAAAGGATTTAGCACCCATTGACCCTGGAATGATACCGTATTCGCCAACGCGAGCACGTACTGCGCCTTTGCGAGTGACGAACACTTCCTCGCCGTAATGTTGCTCTTTTTCCACATAGTTATGATGACAGTTCACTGCTTTTACTGCCGCATCAAATGGTTTAGGTACGATTTGGCGTAGCGCTTTGATGGCTTTTTCCATCATGATTTCGCGGTTTTTAAAAGCAAAACGCTGCGCCCAACCAACTGCAAACCAGTAATCATCAAAGTGCTCTGTACCCTCGGCGAAGTAAGCCAAATCTTTATCAGGCAAGTTGATAAACCATTTGCGCATGTCCTCACGTGCCAGCTCAATAAAGTAGCGACCAATGGCATTACCCACACCGCGTGAGCCTGAGTGCAGCATGATCCAAACTTGGTTGGTCTCATCAAGGCACACCTCGACAAAATGGTTTCCCGTACCCAGCGTACCCAAATGATTAAGGTTATTGGTATTTTTTAGGCGAGGGTGCTTTTGGGTTATATAATTAAAGTCATCAACCAGCGTTCCCCAACCGTTCATTACGGTGTCATCAGGGTTGGCCCACGCGCCAACATCACGGCGTGACCCGCGACCACGCGTTTTACTACGACCATGTGGAATCGCTTTTTCCAGTTCGGTACGCAGACCGAGCAAGCTATCTGGCAAATCGTTCGCGGTTAGGGTGGTTTGCACTGCCATCATCCCGCAGCCGATATCGACGCCAACGGCAGCGGGAATAATCGCTTCTTTGGTGGGCAATACCGTACCGATAGTCGCGCCAATACCGACATGCACATCGGGCATCACCGCAAGCCATTTATATACAAACGGCATTTTTGATGCTTTGATCAATTGGTCGTGTGCTTTTGGATCGACGGGCACGCCCTTGGTCCAAAGTCTAATAGGCGTTCCACCATCTTGAATGATGTTATGAGTGGTTGGTTGCATGGCGTTTTCCTTAGCGTTGCAAAGTTCGTTTATTATGAAAGATGATTCTTACTTTATATAATGCTAAGGGCGTGCCAAGTTTTTAGGATAGTTTGAATTTATTTATAAGTGTTTGATAGTAAATGGTTTAATTATTACGTATTTTTCAAATAGATGAATTTACTTAACCATGGGCTAAAAATATATAGAAATAAAACTAACTAGATAGAAAATAATATACTATTTGCTAATGATAATCAGTGATAAGTAATATTATGAATAGTGATTCGAACAACAAAACTGCCGTCATCGGCTTCCTCGGCACTACTTTAGACAATGGCTTTAATGATAAGCGTTGGCAACGATGGCGCCCAACAGTCAGTCTAGGTTTGCATGACGAGCTACTGGTCGATGAGCTGCATATTTTATATAGCAAGCGCGATAAGCGACTGTTTAAAATTATTAAAGATGACATGGCGCAAGTCAGCCCGCAGACGCAGGTGATTGGTCATCATGTGACGTTGATTAGTCCATGGGATTTTGCCGACGTTTATGCTGAGCTGTATGACTTTGCTGCAAGGTTTGATTTTCAGGACAATACCGATTACTTGCTGCATCTGACCACGGGTACGCACGTGGCGCAGATTTGCTGGTTCTTGTTGGTAGAGGCGGGATTTATTCCCGCTGATTTGATTCAGACTTCTCCTTGCCCAAGACCTGACCAAGCTGATCCGCAAGGTCGCTATCAAGTGATTGACTTGGACGTCTCGCGCTATGATGGTTTACGTGAACGTTTTGAAGCAGAAAAAGCCCAACATTGGCAAACCTTGCAAGCCAATCTAGTCACCCAAAACGCCGCTTATCAAAAGCTCATCTCCGATATTGAAAAGGTCGCCACACGCTCAACCGCACCCATATTATTAATGGGCGCAACAGGAGCGGGCAAGTCGCAATTGGCAGGCCAAATCTACGCGCTTAAAAAAGCCAAAGCCAGTAGCACGCAAGGCAAAAACACGCTTGAAAAATTCGTCGAGGTCAACTGCGCGACGCTGCGTGGTGACACCGCCATGAGTGTGCTATTCGGGCATGTCAAAGGCGCATTTACGGGAGCTGCGACGAGTCGTGATGGACTGCTAAAATCAGCCGATAGTGGTTTGTTATTCTTAGATGAAATCGGAGAGTTGGGGCTTGATGAGCAAGCGATGCTATTGACCGCATTGGAGGAGCAGCGCTTTTATCCGCTTGGTAGTGATACACCGATTAGCGTGTCGTTTCAGCTAATGGCAGGCACCAATAAAGACTTGCGGCAAGCGGTCGCTGATGGCGAGTTTCGAGCGGATCTATTTGCGCGTCTCAATACATGGACGTTCTTTTTGCCATCGCTTAAAGACCGTCTAGAAGATTTACCTGCCAATATCGACTATGAGTTAGCGCGTTTGGGTAGCGAGCAGCAGCAGCACTATCGATTTACCCCAGAGGCGAGGCAGTTGTATGAAGCTTTTGCGATGAGTGCGGATGCGACATGGCAAGGGAACTTTCGTGATTTGACGGCCAGTATGATTCGCCTGACCACGCTGGCTGAGAGTAAAGTGATTCGCAATGATGACGTACAAGCGGAGATTGAGCGCTTAACGCATCTTTGGGAATTACCTGACAGTTTGAATGGTTCGAATAGTTTAAGTAAGAAAAGTGCTACTTTAGATAGCGAAACCATCGAGCAGGGTAGCCATAATATTTTAATAAAATATCTAGATGAGGAAACTCTTGCGACTATTGATCCGTTTGATGCGGTGCAATTGGCATATGTGATTGAGATTTGTATTAATCATAGAAACCAAGCGGCGGCTGGGCGCTATCTGTACGCCAACTCACGCGATAAGCTAAAAAGCCCGAATGATAGCGACAGATTGCGTAAATACCTGATGAAGTTTGGGCTTAGGTTTGATGAGCTGGGGTAGATTTTTCTGCTAACCAACAAACGCAAATTAGTAAAATAAAGTATACTATTTAGTATGATTAAAAAGATAAGGCAGTATCATGAAAACTAAATCAACTTATGCACCGTATGGTTTTATACTGGGCGCATTTACGCTAATAGCAATGGTATCTCCAGCATGGGCGAGTAATGGCGATACGGTTGATTGTGACAAGGCTTATTCGACCTATGCGATGGAATATTGTGCCGCGCAAGAGAGAGAAGATGCTACTAAAATTATGCGTCGATATCTGATTGCCAGTTATTCTCAATACAATGAAAATCCTGAGATTGTTGAAGCCATCAAAGCCTCTCAAAAAGCTTGGGAAAAATATGAATATAGTAATTGTGATGCGGTCTATACATCATGGACGACAGGGTCAATTCGTGGCTTAATGTCTATTAACTGTAGTACCCGAATCACCAAACAACGCACGCATGAGTTATGGCTGAATTACTTAACTTATATGGATAGTACACCGCCGGTTTTACCTGAGCCTTTATTAGATTAAATGAAACAGGTAGTAATTATTGTTAGATGTTTTGGCATTATATTTCTTATGATGGCTTAGAACATTTATTCTTTACAGTTGTAGCATTTTCTATGTAACTACACGTCGGACGATTCTAACAGTGAGATTTGACGATAAATGTCTGCTGTCCATTACTGTTGGGGAAGATATCGTCTAAATATTTAGCATGATATATCTCAATATCTTCATTACAGCCTGTTAGACATAAGCAGAAAATAAGAAGACTATAGAGAGATTTTGACATTGCAACTCTTAAGGATTATTGTTTTTTATGATAATAAAAAGGGTATAAACAAAAATATTTTCTTAATGGCGTAACGATAGTTTTGTTATTGGGATATACCTTTACTTTGAAGCTGCAATAAGCTGCTTGTCCTATATAAGCTGGCGTTTTCGTAAAAGTCACACCATCTAGATCGTATATATTTTCATCTGTAAGATAGTCCCCGAAATATGAATAATCTATGCCCAGATAAATATCTTTATCTATAAAGCGGTTTTTTACATGCAATGTCATATTCTTTGACTTCGATTTTTCAATCTTGTAGCTTAGTTTCCAATCATTTAGTTCTTCAACTGTCGGTTCTTCTCTTGTGTCTATATATTGCAAAGAGTTGAACCTTATTGGTGCGTCTGTATTATTAAAGATTTTAATCTGTGGACTTGTCACTAAGTCGAAAATTTTTAGCGAAATAAATATCAGAACCAAGGCAAAGAGAGTTCTTTTTAGCTTAAAAGTCATAACCTTTAACCACTGGCGTGTTTACCGAGAAGTCGATTTGGTAATTATGAGTGGCATCTTTTTCATCGATAAGCCCATTACCATCGCTATCAGAGCGCGTGATAAAGTAATAACGCGCAACTTGTGGCATCCACTTGGTCGATTGTACATACTCATTATCAGGATGCAGTTTGGTCAGTTGCTTACCCATATTGTCACTCATGTATAACGCTTGTTGACGCATGATATTTTTGCCTTCTTCGTCAGGCTGGTTGGGCGTCTCAGAGACATGGTAAATGAGATGGTTGAAAGGGGTATTGATAGTCACTTTTTCGGTACCTCTCAGGGCATCCTGCGCTGCCTCATAATTAGCGTCATAATCCATATCAGCCAACATTTCAGTGTCATATGCGAGTGCGTCTGCTTGTGAGATATCTTTAGCGGCAATGAGCTTGTATTGCGTGGTATATGGTAGAAATATCTGATCGATGATGAAGTTGTCATTGGGCATCAGTTTTTGCGTGTTGCCTGTCGCTATCTCTTCAAACACAAAGTTATTGGCATGCGTGTGATACCGATAAGTGCTTTGTTGCTCAAATATAGGATAGACCATTTCTCCTTTTCTAGACTTGATACTGCTCAAGCCTGTTTCTTGGTCTTCTATATCAATCGGGGTAATAGGGTGCAGTAGTGCGGGCGTACCATGAATATATTGAGGGAACTGTATGCTAGTAGAATCCTGCATAGCTGTGTTTGTTGCATCCCCTGTTTGGCTGGCATTGTCGGCTTGATTATTAGTAGTGTCCTGAGTATCTGCCTGCTGGCAAGCGCTAAGCATCAGGGCACACAGTAAGCCACTGCCTAGATTCAGCCCCAGTTTTGAACGCAAACCAATACTGAAATTAGATGTCTGTTCACGCTTACTTTCGTGTCGGTAGTCCATGACCTGTCCCCATTCATTTTTATGATGTCATAAGTTTTTATGATA
>NZ_JBQSXG010000038.1:0-26201 GCF_052378005.1 Psychrobacter sp. AOP31-B2-9 | reverse complement strand
GCTCTGCATCACGAGTGGTTGATTTGTCCGCTTCAGTCGGGCTTGGCGGCATAGGATGCAAGCAATACAACCAAATCACGCGACCATTTTGCAGGCGCAGCTGTGAATGAACAGAAGGTATGTCATCAATCATCAGATATTTGACGACAGGATCAATCAGTTCGAGCTTAGAATATAGATGCATACCATACAAATTATCCAATGGAACTTTTACCGTATAAGGGTAATCAGGCTCTATTTGATGTAAGGCTGTTTCCCACTTTTCATCACTTTCTAGTATGACCAAAACATCTGGTTCTTTTCGCTGTACCAAATTAACCAGTTTTTGTGTTTGATCGTTAGGTGTCAAAACATTTGAAATCATGATTTTTAACTGATGCGCCTCTCCTACTGGCGTCTCTTTTGCTTGTTGGACTTCCTTTTTCCATAATCTGGTATAGGGTAATATCATTCGCAGCTGAAATGCTAAGGCCATACTTAATACCATAAATAATAGCCACTGACCTAGCTGCCACTCGGACCAAAAGACCAACATACCCATCCAAGCAATGACACCAAGCACCATTATCTGAATGCGTGGAAACTCAACACAGCGCACCCACCAATTATCAAGGGGAATCCAGCCCCATATCGTCACCAAGGCGATAAACCCAGCTAGCCACTGTACGCTGTAATATAATAGTGAGAGTTCCATAATATGTATTAACCGTCTAGTGAAATGGGGACTAAAGATAGCTACGTTTAAATTTTCATTAGATTATAGCTTAATACAGCAACTTAGCAACGCACTATGTTATACAGCCCTTTGATGCCATCTGTTATACCTAATTTGGACTATCTCATTAACAAATATATTAAATCATTTATGACTGTTAAATATACCCTAATAACTTAAAGTTATAATATGTATAGTGAATTGTGTATAAAAAATGGCTAAAAGTCGCTAAAACGCCTTGCTTTTTATGGCTATTCACGGCATTGTTACTGGTTAGCTATGCAACAAATAATTGTCAATAGGATTGGACTTCATGAGTGATTTAACAGTAGGTTTGGTAGGCTGGCGTGGTATGGTTGGGTCAGTATTGATACAACGTATGCAACAAGAAAATGACTTTAACGGTATTACGCCCGTATTTTTTTCAACTAGCAATGCAGGCGGTGATGCGCCAAGTTTTGATGGTATTGAAACCAGCCAATTAAAAGATGCTCATGATATTACTGCCTTAGCAGCTTGTGATGTGGTGATTACCTGCCAAGGTGGTGACTATACATCAAAGGTACATCAACCATTACGTGATAGCGGTTGGAATGGCTACTGGATTGACGCAGCCAGTACGTTGCGAATGAAAGACGACAGTATTATCATCCTTGATCCCGTCAATCGCAGCGTGATTGATAGTGCTTTAGCCAGTGGTAAAAAAGACTTTATCGGTGGTAACTGTACCGTATCATTGATGCTGATGGCTATCGGTGAATTGTTTAACAAAGGTTGGGTCGAATGGGTCAGCGCCATGACGTATCAAGCAGCTAGTGGCTCAGGTGCAAACAATATGCGCGAGCTAATTAGCGGTATGGGCATACTACATGAAGCGGTCAAAGACGAGCTGGCTGATCCTGCTAGTGCCATCCTTGAAATCGATAAAAAAATCGCCCAAACACAGCGCTCAGAGGACTTCCCTACTCAGTATTTTGGTGTACCATTGGCTGGTAGCTTAATCCCCTATATTGATGTTCAACTAGAGAACAAACAGTCAAAAGAAGAATGGAAAGGTGGTGTTGAAACCAATAAAATTCTTGGTAATTCTGAAGCCGATAAGATTGCTATCGACGGTATGTGTGTCCGCGTTGGTGCGATGCGCTGTCATGCACAAGGGCTAACAATCAAACTCAAAAAAGACATTCCATTAGAAGAAATCGAAGCGGCGCTTAAGAACAGCGGCAACGAATGGTTAGATTTAGTCGAAGATGACAAAGAAGCCACCATGGATCGTTTAACGCCAGTCGCCGTCACTGGCACGTTGACAGTCGCGTTAGGTCGCTTGCGTAAGCTGAATATGGGTCCTGAATATCTAGGTGCGTTTACCGTGGGTGACCAATTATTATGGGGTGCTGCTGAGCCATTACGTCGTATGCTGAATATCATCCGTGAGCAAAATGCTTAAGCTAAATATCTAAACAATGTTCTTAAACATCAAGAAAAAAGACAGCAACCGCTGTCTTTTTTTATGACCATCAACTTTTCAAAATCTGAACAATTGGTATTATTTTGGCTGATAAGCTATCATCACTTCATTACGGCGCATAAACGGCAGTGTCCATGGCGGATTATAACGGGCCAGCTCAGGCTCACCTGTTATCACTAAGTTTTGATCTTGCATCCAAGTCCGTAGCGCTTCCGTTTTTTCTGCGACTTTATCTTCTCCTGCCCACCAAGAAAACTTAATGACGCCATAAGTCTGTGCCGGCACTTCGATAATCTTAACATTTGGATTATTAGGTTTTGGTAACGTTTGCATAGTGTATTGGCTTGGCATGGTGAACTGTACGCGCCATTTTCCATCACTCTGTTGCATACTCACTGGTGCTGTCATCGCAATTTTTTGTGACGCATCATTATTACTATTCGCTTGCGACTGCATGGTGACCGGTGCTGTCATACTAATCTTGCTACTCTCACCACTTGGCGCTGTGTTATTACCAAAGATATAATCTGCTAATGTTTTAAATCCTTCGCGACTAGCCGCACTTTGGTCACCTGTCACCCAAGTCTGGGCCACAAGCTGCTCATCGTAACGACGTAATTCAAAGTCATCCTCTTGCATTAATACGGTATAGTCCGGCTCTTCGGTAGCCATAGCTGCTCCTGATGTTAATAATAAACCACTTAATAGTAGGTAAGCTTTTTTAGTCATATTAGTTCTCCAATGTCCAAAACACCGAGTCTAATGATATTTTTTATATCATTGTTTTTTATATACTTTACCAACTACCCCATAATACTGTCTGTGTCTTTTGGTTATACCCTCATCATATCAAGTATGAAACTTGTTGAACTTATAGGGCTGAAACAACAGATATATCAATGACACATAAATATCCATGTCCAAAAAATCCACCAACAATGTTATAATTAGCGCCATTTTCATAGCTTAAATAGCGATTATCATATGCAATTTGTCTTACACAAAACGGCCAGCGGCGAAACACGTGCACGCCGTGGTACAGTTCATCTCAATCATGGCGACGTACAGACGCCTGCCTTTATGCCAGTCGGTACTTATGGCACGGTCAAAGGCATGTTGCCACGTGATATCGAAGCCATCGGTGCTGATATTGTATTAGGCAATACGTTCCATCTATGGCTACGTCCTGGTACCGAGGTTATCGACAAATTCGGTGGCCTACATAAATTCATGCATTGGGACAAGCCTATCCTCACTGATTCAGGTGGCTTTCAAGTATTTAGCCTTGGTGCCATGCGTAAAATTACTGAAGAAGGGGTTAACTTTAAATCTCCCATCGATGGTGCGAAGATTTTTCTATCACCAGAAAAATCTATGCAGATTCAATATAGCTTGAACTCAGACATCGTCATGCAGTTTGATGAGTGCACGCCATACCCAGCGACTCATGACGAAGCGCAAAAATCATTAGAGCTGTCATTACGTTGGGGACAACGCTGTGTGGATGAACACAAACGCTTAGGCAGCACCAATGCTCTGTTTGGTATCATCCAAGGCAGTATGTATGCTGATTTACGCCAAAAGTCGTTAGAAGGTCTGCTCAATATTGGTTTTGATGGTTATGCTATTGGTGGCTTGTCTGTTGGTGAGCCAAAAGACGAGATGATGAATGTCTTAGATTATATCCCAGATGCTATGCCCGCTGACAAGCCACGCTATTTGATGGGTGTTGGTAAGCCTGAAGACATCGTAGAAGCCGTTCGCCGCGGTGTCGACATGTTTGACTGTGTCATGCCAACTCGTAACGCGCGTAACGGTCATTACTTCGTCACAGGCGACACAGACAATGCTGGTGTGGTACGTATCCGCAATAGCCAGTATCGCAACGATGAAGGCCCATTAGACCCTGAATGCGATTGCTACACCTGTCAAAACTTTAGCCGTGCTTATCTGTATCACCTTAATAAATGCAAAGAGATGCTAGGTGCTCAACTAGCTACTATTCATAATTTACGCTATTACCAACGTTTGATGCAAAGTATTAGAGATGCGATTGAACAAGACAAGTTTGATGAGTTTGTCATCGAGTTTTATACCAAACGTGGTCAAACGGTTCCCGAATTAAACTTACGTTAATTCTGTTTAGTATTTACCATCGTTTATCTGTATCAGTTAAAATAAAAAAGGGCTTAAGAATAATCTTAAGCCCTTTTTTTGTGATAAGTCTTACTACTTCAGTGCACTCACAAATACAATAATGACTGCAAGTGGTGCCACAACTTTGACTATGAATTGCCAGATCTGAAACGCACCTCTAGACAATCCAAGCTCTTCTCTAATACTACGCTGATCCATTCTCCACGCAAGAAATACAATTGCTGCAAGACCTGTGAGAGGCAAGAGAAACTTACTGGTTAATTTATCTAAAGCATCAAAGATATTATTGCCCATAATAGTAAAGTCAGACCACAGATTGAACGATAGCAGTGCTGCAATACCTAGCAACCAGATTACGATACTTGCAACGATAGTCGATACGGTACGACTCATTGAGGTACGTTCTTCTAAAAACTCAACGGTTGGCTCAAGCAATGAGATTGCAGAGGTGATAGCCGCAAAGGTAATCAGTAAGAAAAATAGTGTGCCAATGATAGTACCTGCACCCATGCTACCAAACGCGATAGGCAAGCTGACAAAAATAAGACCAGGACCTGATGCAGGATCTAAACCATTGCTAAAGATAATTGGGAAGATTGCTAGACCCGCAGCCAATGCAATGACGGTATCCAAAATAACAACAGTACGAGCTGTCTTAAGTAAATTTACTTCACGGCCCAAATATGAACCATAAGCCACCATAATGCCCATACCAATAGATAAGGTAAAGAAAGCATGTCCCAGTGCGGCAATCATAACGTCTTCGGTCAGCTTGCTAAGATCAGGGGTAAATAAGTAAGCCACTGCATCACCAAAACCACCATTCATGACGTTATAGCCAACGATCACAAATAGAATCACACCCAATAATGGCATCAAAATCTTGGCAGCTCTTTCAATACCACTAGTCACGCCAATACCGACGATAATAGCAGTAACAGCCATAAATACAGTGTGCCATACTGTTAATGCACCAGCTGAAGCTAACATAGTATCAAAAGTGGCGGCGACTGAATCACTATCTTGACCAACAAAGCTACCTGTAGCAATTTTCGTCACGTAGTTGAGTGCCCAACCACCGATGACACTATAGAACGATAGGATTAAAAAACCACCTAAAACACCTGAAGCACCAATAATCTTCCAACTGCGCGACCTACCTTCACTTGCTGCAACATCAGCAAAAGTATTGACTGGGTTTTTTTGACCACGGCGACCTATCAGCCACTCAGCCACTAAAATCGGAAAACCTACCAGCGCAATACAAAATAAATAAGCAATAACAAAAGCTGAACCACCACTCTCACCGACCATATATGGAAACTTCCATATGTTTCCTAAACCAACTGCCGATCCTACTGCTGCTAATATGAAGCCAAAGCCCGAGCTCCACTGTGCATGTTCTTGTTTGTTGATAGCCATTTTTCCATCCTCATACTTCAAATAATGTCGCTGACAATCTTCCTTGATCACCATAAAAGCCAGTTATAATATTAAGCTATTTAGCAAGCGGCTCGCTATGAGATACTTAGCAACATTAAGAAAGAATTGTTTACATTATCATAAACGCTCAGTTTCTGCTAAGCGACCAAAAAAGTCAAGTAGTCACAAATATAAAAAGCCATAACTATTAGTTATGGCTTTCGTTGATTTTCTCTAGAGCTAACAAGAGTTTATCTAATCAAAAAAATTTGACTGATACTCATTTTGTGCGTATGTTTAACGCACTACGCCGCGACGGCTTTTTTGTAATGAGTCAATAAGTAATTGGATTTTTGGCTCTTTTATCAGCAAGTCGTTGTTTAATACTTCAAGTGCTTGTACGGTCGTCAAACCTGATCTAAAAATAATACGATACGCTTGGCGCAGCACATCAATAGTCTCTTTCGACCAGCCCTTGCGGCGCATTCCTTCGACATTAAGACCGTGAGCTTTGGCTGGGTTACCAGATACCATCGTAAAAGCAGCCACATCTTTTAAAATAAGACTCGCACCACCAATCAAACTATAGTCATCTACAGTACAGAACTGATGAAGACCTGAGTTTCCGCCGATGATGATATGATCGCCAATAGTAACGTGTCCTGCTACTCCGACATTATTAGCCAATACATTATGATCGCCAATCACACAATCATGCGCGACATGGGTATTCACCATCAATAGATTATGACTACCAATTTTGGTCAGCTCGCCATCCTGTGCTGTACCACGGTGTAAGCTACAGGCCTCGCGGATAGTATTATGATCACCAATTTCTAACCACGTGCGTTCGCCCGCATACTTTAGATCCTGTGGATCCTCGCCAATGCTTGCAAATTGATAAACTTGATTGTGTTGCCCGATACGAGTCAACTTAGTGACGACGACATGCCGATGCAAAACGGTATGTGCGCCAATCGACACCTCATCACCGACAATACAATACGGACCAATAGTAGCGGTCTCATCGATCTGAGCGGACGGTGAGATGAGTGCTGTTGGATGGATCTGACTCATAATGTGGGCCTTTGTATCATCTAGTGCGAATAAATAGTGAAAAAATAGTCGATTTGACCTTGTTCAACAAACCAAAAACGGTGCTAATAATATATATAGTAATTGATGGTCATACTGACTGCACACTTCAACATAGCGCTTTAAAAGCAGTAGCTAACGGTGCTAGTTATAAACACGGTGATCATTAACTAATACTATTGCTCTTGACGGGCAATCATTATTTGAGCACTGGCAGCTAATTCGTCTTCGACATGTACGGTACAATCAAATTTATAAATACCACGCTTTTGCATCACTGTTTTAGCACGGATAATGAGCTGATCACCAGGAATAACTCGGCGCTTAAAACGAACTTTGTCGACACCTGCAAATAGATATAGATAACCATCTTCTGCAGTCAAACCAGCACTAATGAATCCGAGAACACCTGAAACTTGGGCCATGGACTCTACCATTAATACTCCTGGCATAATCGGCTCATCAGGAAAATGACCATTGAAAAACTCTTCGTTAACCGTTACGTTCTTAACACCAGTAATGCATTCTCCAGGTATACAGTCAATAACTTTATCTACCAACAAAAAAGGATAACGATGTGGCAAATAGTGCTTAAGCGTATGATACGTTAGTGGCAACTTAAGACCTTGTTCATCTAAGCTTTTAACATTATCATCATTTAAAATATCTATATCTGGGCGGCTCATAATGGCACTTCCTTGCTATGTGTTTAATATTTATAAGTTATATTGTTGTCATTTCACTAATCACGACCAAGCTGACGAAAGCGTACAGCAGCACGTCGCCAATTAGCCGTTGGCATTGCAGCCGTTCCAGAAGAATATGAACCAGCTGCTTTAATAGATTTGGTGACCATAGTCATCCCAGATAACGTCACATCATCTGTAATCTCAATATGACCTGTGATACCGACAGCGCCGCCAATAATACAGCGTTTACCTATACTGGTACTACCAGCGATGGCTGTTTGGGCCGCGATGGCCGTACCATCACCGATACGTACGTTATGAGCTACCTGTACCAAGTTATCAATAATAACATGATTACCAATAACCGTATCATTAATGGCACCACGGTCAATACAGGTCTGGCTACCGATTCTCACATTATCGCCAACCACCACACGCCCTAACTGAGCAATACGCTCCCAACCTGTGGTGCTAGGATCACTAGTAGGTGCGAAGCCAAAGCCTTCTGATCCAACACTCGCACCTGCATGCAATCTAACGTGACTACCGATGATACAGTCATGCCCAATAACGACATTTGCTTTGATAACACAGTCAGTGCCTACAGTCGCATTATCCTCGACAATCACATGAGCAGACAATGAGCTATGCTTACCGATTTTCACATGCTCACCAATCATACAAAAAGGGCCAATACTAACCTGCTCATCAATAATCGCACTATCAGCAATCACAGCACTAGGATGAATGTTATGTGACAGTGATTGATGACCAAATAGCTGACTGGCACTCGCATAGGCCAAATAAGGACTTGCGACCACCAACGCTACAGCAGAATCTGGAGCTTGATCACGATAGTCTGCTGTGATTAATACTACTCCTGCTTGAGTACTCACAAGACTAGAAGCGTAACGTGCTCCTGACAAAAAACTCAATTGCTGAGGATTAGCAGTGGTCAGACTCCCCACCCCATCGAGCTCTTGACTTAATTGTTCAACATTAATTTCAGATTTGTTAGTAACTGGTTGATGCTGCTCAATCCGAGTAATAATCTGCTTTATCGTTATCATAGTGGCTATTAACGTTATTATGGATAAAGAAACTGCCAAGTTGAATAATCATCTTGGCAACCCTCTAATATCTGACGGATGTTGCGATCACAAAAATAGCAATTATATCTTTACTTGTATGATCTCGTGCTCTTATCCAAAGTTAGAATGTACTACCAATTTGGAACTGAACAGCTTCAGTCTCATCACCTTCTTTATCACCGATAGGTACGGCATAGCTCAATGAAATTGGTCCAATAGGTGTATACCAAGTGACACCCGCGCCCGCACTATAGCGTAAGCTATTGTCTTGAGTGATTAAAGACACACCTGTATCTTCAAAGGTTTCATCTTCTTTTCCTGTGGTATCAAAGACCTGTCCACCCTCAGCAAATAATACTGGACGCACTTGATCTACCCAATCGCCTTTAAATGGCATTGGTAAAATCAGCTCGGCACCAAATGTAGCCAAGGCATTACCACCGACTTCCTCACCACTAGTCACTATGTCGTTTTCAGCATAGTAATAATTTTCTGATCGAGGACCCAAGGTTGACGACTCATAGCCACGTACTGAACCATAGCCACCTGCATAAAAGTTTTCATAAAATGGCAAGTCGTTACCGTAACCAAGCTTGGTATAGCCACGTGCGATAAAATCTTTATACAAAGGATAATAGACATTACCACTATAGGTTAACTTTTGGTAACTGGCATCACCAACCCCGATAGTGGCATCAATTGCATGGCTCATACCTTTAGTTGGAAATACTGGACGATCTAACGTGCTGTAATCCCAGCCAAATAGTAAGTTGTAAGTCGTGTAGTCATTTTTAAAACTGGCATCACCTACACCATCATAGTCTCTTTGCGTACCACCATCTTCCAACAGTTCCTGAACATTGGATACCCCAAGGAATCTGCCGCCACGCACGGTCGTATTATCAATATTTAAACCCGCGCTAAGACGTTTGGTTTCATCGATTGGGTAGCTATAATTAAGAGTGGAACCAAGGGAGTCAGTTACATAGTTGCTAACGTTGTCATCATCATATTTGGTCTTACGATAATAAGCACTAAGACCTTGAGAAACACCGTTTTCTGTAAAGTATGGATCAGTATAACCTAAGCTATAAGAATCATAGGTCTCTGAACGTGATAGCGCAGCTTGGACACGGTTACCAGTACCCATAAAGTTATTTTGAGTCAAATCTAGCTGGAATGTCACACCACCACTTTGTGAATAACCTGCAGCGATGGTTGAGCTACCAGAGGGCTGCTCTTCAACCACATAGTTGACATCAACTTGATCTGGTTGGTTAGGGACAGGTTTGACATCGACGGTCACACCTTTAAAGAATCCTGTACGCATCAAGCGTGTACGCGACAGCTGAATTTTGTCGTTAGAAGCAAGCGATCCTTCTAGTTGACGCATTTCACGACGAAGCACTTCGTCTTCAGTTTTGATATTACCCGTAAAGTTAATACGACGCACATAGATAGGTCGTGCAGGATCGATAAAATAATCAACCTCTACCATTTTAGTGTCATCATCGATACGTGGTACAGGTCTAACCTCTGCAAAATAATAGCCTTCGTTACCATAACGACTCTTAAGCGCTGCGGTCGTCGCATCTAGTTTGGCTTGCGAGTACTTTTCATTAGGGGCAAAAGTGACCAGCTCTTTCAATTCACTGTTATCAAATGTCGGCTTGCCCAAAAAGTTGACGTCACCAAATTGATATTGCTCACCTTCGCTCAGGCTTACCTCAATAAATACACTGCTTTTATCTTCACTGATATTCAGCACTGCATTATCTACTGCAAAACGTACATAACCATCATTTTGATAGAGTGCTTTTAAATTCTCTAAACTGGCCGCCAATTTTTCTTGTGCATAACGATCAGACTTAGATAGTAGACGAGTCCAAGAAGATTCTTTTACCGCAAACACGTCTTTGATTTCTTCATCACTGAAGTGCTCATTACCAATGACATTAATATCAACAACTTTAGCAGGATCACCCTCAATAAAGCGCACATCTAGCTTGACACGATTGCCATCAAGTACGGTCTGATCTACTTCGATATTACTATTATAGTAGCCTTGACTTATATATTGCTGCTGTAGCTCGTTGGCTACGCCTTGTAGTGTCGATTGTTTGAGCACATCACCAGCAGATAAACCAGCATTTTCTAAACCTTGCTCAAGCCCTTCTTTTGGAATAAGCTTATTGCCTTCAAAGGTCACCTCAGCAATGGTCGGGCGTTCTACAACGTCAAATCGCAACTGACCGCCTTCGACACGGCTTTGAATGTCAGCAAAATTCTCAGTTGCATATAGCGCCTTAATACTAGCAGCCAAGCTACTATCACTAACCGTATCTCCTACCGTAATCGGTAGAACCGGATAGAGGCTATCGGGGGTTAGACGTTGTAAACCATTGAAACCGATGTCAGTCACTACAAATTCTGCAGCCTGTACCGGCATACTCATCATTGTTACAACTAACGGCAACCCTGCCGCGCTCATAAATAAAGGCGTACGCATAAACACTATCCGTCAATAAAAAACTTGCTTAAGTTAAGTTAAAAAGCACATATTGTCCAGCCCATCGCATATGAAGTTTCGCACTCATACGTGGGAGACTCAGAATACTTTATATAAAATGCATCACAAAATAAACTAAAAATTACGATTAGTACAGAGGATACAGTACAAATCATTGGCACCTATTAGATCAAAAACCAAGCCATAATAGCCGTAAAACCATTAGTATATAATGCCTTATCACTTATATTAGCTATCATTCAATCAAAATAGCCGACTAATATCATTACCAATTGCTAACACCATGAAACCTGCCAGCAAGAGTAAACCAATATTTAATCCTACCATTTGCACCCCTTCTGACAGCGGCTTACCACGAACCAGCTCAATAAAGTGATAGACAATATGACCGCCATCTAATACAGGAATAGGCAAAAGGTTTAAAACTGCTAAGCTTAAGCTAATCAATGCTGTCGTAGACAATACCATCTGCCAACTGATATCAAAGCTTTGCTTAGCGACTTTTGCAATGGTAATCGGCCCTGATAAATTATCCAAACCAATCATACCTGACAGCATTTTCCCCATAGAACTTACCGTCATGACGGCTAACTGTTCGGTTTTTTCAAACGACTTGACCAGTGATTCACCAGGACCATAGACCACCGTGGTTTTATAGGCATCAGGAATAACAATCTCAGACTGCTTCACCATAGCGCCTATTTGTCCGTAATCATTACCTAAATTGTCTTTTTTACCTTGTGGCATAATCTTAAGCTGCACAGGCTTTCCATCACGCAATACCGTAAAATTAAGTAGCGTTTCAGGATTATCACGCACGATGCGTGTCATACTAACCCAGTCTTTAATTTCAGTATTATTGATAGCCGTAATACGGTCGCCCACCTGCATACCCTGAAGGCTGGCGGCACCATCAGCGCTCAAATCACCCACTATCGGCGCAATATCTGGTTGCCATGGTAGCATACCAAAACTTGTTAACGCGTCTTTTCCTTGTGCAGCACCTTGCATAAATTGCTGCACGGGCGCTTGATATGTTTTGATGGTATTATCAGTCTGAACGTCTGATTGCATCGTGACACTCACATCATCTGTCTCACCCATACGTCCAGCCAGACGGTAATTAATACCTTCCCATGTCTGTACTTCATGACCATCAATCGCAACAACTTTATCACCAACAGGCAGCTGTGCCATGGCAGCTGGTGTATCTGGTAGTACTTGTCCAATCTTAGTTGCCAGCTGTTCTGATGGTGTCATAAACAATACCCAAAACAGGGCAATTGCAATAACAAAGTTCATGATAGGACCAGCCGCCGCAATCGCAATTTTTTTCAATGGATGCTGGTTATTAAAAGCTAGATGCTGCTCGTCTTTGGCAACTTCACCTTCACGCTCATCAAGCATCTTGACGTAACCACCGAGTGGCAGTGCCGAGATACGATAGTCAATACCGCTTTTTTTACTCGTCCAACCAAAGAGTTTAGGTCCAAAGCCAATAGAATAAGTCAGCACTTTTACGCCGCAAAGCCGTGCTACGATATAGTGACCCCACTCATGTAAAGCAATGAGCGGACCTAAGACAAATATTGCTGCAAGGAGGGTTAATAAAAAGGTCATGATTGGTTTCCAGCGTTTTATCTAAACATCTTCGATTCAGTATTAAAAATCAACAATTACGCTAAATCTGCCACAAGTTTGTCAGTAAGATGACGCGCTATCTTATCAATCGCTAGAATATCATCTATGTCAGCTGTATCACTCAACGGTGGCAGCTGTATGTCGTTCAAAGCTTGCTCATTAATATCAGCGATATCAGTCAAACGAATCTTTCCCTCCAAAAATGCAGCCACGGCAATTTCATTGGCAGCATTTAGTACGATAGTCGCCTGTGTACCTGCTTGCATCGCCTGTCTTGCCAAACGCAAACACGCAAATTTTTGTAAATCAGGCTGAACGAACTCCAACCCACTGAGCGCATATAAGTCTAACGGCTGCGAGCCACTATCAATCCGATTAGGATAACTGAGTGCATGAGCAATGGGTGTCTTCATGTCTGGGCTGCCCAACTGCGCCAGATAGCTACCATCGCTATATTCTACCATTGAGTGAATGATGCTTTGTGGATGAATAACCACATTTATTTTATCTTCAGGCAAGCCAAATAGGTGACAAGCCTCGATTAGCTCCAAGCCTTTATTCATCATCGTTGCAGAATCGACAGATATCTTTTGACCCATCGACCAGTTGGGGTGTTTAACAGCTTCAGCGACGCTTGCTTGTTGCATTTGAGCAAATGACTGCTGTAGAAATGGTCCACCAGAAGCCGTCAGCCATAACTTACGTACGCCATGACTGGACTGATGGATTTGGGTGTTGTCTTGCTGAATGGCGAGTGGTAGGCACTGAAAAATAGCATTGTGTTCTGAATCGAGAGGCAATAAAGTGGCATTGTGAATTTTTACCGCATTCATCATTACTTGCCCTGCCATTACGAGGGCTTCTTTATTGGCCAGTAAAATACGTTTACCTGCACGAGCGGCAGCTAAAGTAGAAGGTAATCCAGCGGCACCCACGATAGCCGCGACCACCGTGTCAGCTTGCGAATCGGTTGCAATATCTATTAGCCCTTTTTCACCGCCCACGACATCGATATCAAGACCCGCGGCACTAAGACGCTGTGCAAAATCATCGATAGCAGCGCTTGGCACACTGACACGCTTGGGCAAAAACTGCTGGCAAAGCGTAAATAGCTTGTCTAAACGATGATAGCCTGATAAAGCGTAAACCGAGTAATGCTGTGGTTGCGCCGCCAAGATTGCTAACGTGCTATCGCCTATCGAACCTGTCGCGCCTAGTACGGTGATGCGTTGCGTCATAACCATTAATGCCTATGAATAATACGGTGAAAATAAAAGAAGTAACTAGCGTCTGTTGAATATTTAAATATTAGGGCTGCTGATTGCTAAAAGTGCACCAAACTAGGCGCAAGCCGATGGTAATATCGAGACCTTATCTAGAGCTAGGGTTGCAACAAGGTTTGGGATGGTTTTAGCATCAGCCTTGAGAACGGATCAAGCAAAGAGACGCTTTGCCTATTCACAAAGTAAGCGCTGTTTTGTTCGAGTGCGGGGGTCAGTACCATATATGAATGTTTAACAGCCCTCAATATAATCTTGCTACCTTATACGACAATCAAACCAAAGTGTTGTATCGCCCAAAAACCAAGCGCAAATATCGGCGTGGCAGACAATAGCGAGTCGATACGATCAAGTATACCACCATGGCCTGGGAGAATTGTGCCTGAATCTTTGACATCAGCACGGCGTTTGAGCATCGACTCAAACAAATCACCGAGTACTGAAGACAAGATTGTTAGCGCTGATAACGCCACAAAGGCAATTAGCGGTATACCTGTTAGCTTTAACTGAAAGACACTAATCGCAACAACGACGATCAAGCCTGTAATCAACCCACCAGCCAACCCTTCCATGCTCTTGTTGGGTGAAACGTTCGGTGCCATCTTACGGCGACCAAGCTTGCGTCCTACAAAGTAAGCACCACTGTCCGCACACCAAACCAATAAGAAAACATAAAGCAGCCACCATGCCGACAACTGCCACAGATAAAACATAGCCGTAATCGCTGCCGTTAATATCACAGCGCCCATCAAAGCCAGTTTTTTACCGTACCAATTGGTATGTGTGGGGAAAACCCTCACCCAAGACAGAGCCATCAACCATATAGCGAGCGATGCCACCCACCAAAATAGCCAAGTCACTTTAAGCATGAGTGATACTAAGGTCAGTACAAGGACTAGCAACACAAATACAACTGGTTGACGCCATTTAGGCATCAGCTTAGTCCATTCATGAGCCGCGATAATAACGCCAACGGCTAACAGCGGTGCAAATAAAACAGGGCTTTGGCTCGCAAACATTGCAATACCAACGATAATAACGAGAACTATTGCCGTCTTAATTCGTTGCCACATACTTATTGAGCCTTATTATAATGAATACTGCGTGATCAAAAAGTGCATTATAGCAGCTAATCTACAATAGCCCACTAATAGTAATCAACACCTCTTAAGCGCTTTATTATTCCATAAACAAGCGGCATTGACCACGAGTAGGACAGCGGCTTTACAAGATACTTTTGCACACATATTAAATGAACGCTTTAAGTCATGAATTATTCTTAATAATGATTAGTGTTTTTAACCACTGTCTTAACAACTATTTTTTTCTGTCACGACTTGTTCACTGGTTTTGCCAAAGCGGCGTTGACGCTGGGCAAACTCTGTTACCATCGTTGCCAGCTCGTCTGCTCCAAAATTCGGCCACAACGTTTGAGTAAAGAATAACTCAGCATAGGCTGATTGCCATAACAAGAAATTAGAGATTCGATACTCACCGCCCGTACGTACTAGCATATCGACAGCTGGCTCATCTGCCAACTGTACATACTCATCGAGCATCTCTTTATTAATATCTTCAGCATGTAACTGACCTAATTGCACCTGCTGCGCCAACTGTTTTGCAGCATTCGCAATATCCCATTGACCACCATAACTGATCGCGATAACCAAGGTCATGGCATCAAATTCTGCTGTTTTTGCTTCAGCATCGGCCATCAGCTCTTGCAAATCAGCACTCAGCTGACTGCGATCACCAATAAAGCGCAGGCGAATACGATACTCATGCATGCGTGGTATCTGCTCATGAATGGTCGAAGCTAACAGTTGCATTAACAGCGCCACTTCACTGGCTGGACGCTGCCAATTTTCACTAGAGAAGGCAAATACCGTCAATACTTCAATACCCGCATCCACACAATACTCGACGATGGGATCTAGTGCATCTTTACCAGCGACATGCCCTTGGCCTTTTCCCAAATCATGGGCTTTACCATAGCGATTATTGCCATCCATAATGATAGCGATGTGGCGAGGAAGAAGTGTCGGAATAGGAGCCGAAGCGGCTGACGTGGACATAGGCGAACTGGCTTATTATTAAAGTAAGAGGATAATAACGTGTGCGATGATGATTAAAAAGCGTCATAGAAACAATTCATAAATTTCTCATAATTCAACCATCAGGTTTTTCATACTTGTACGATCAATACTTATACGATTAGCACCTGTACGATTAACACTTGCACAATGATAAACAGCCAATAGCGTTGGCACATTGGCTGCTTGTCATGGAGAAACAACTGAATCACTCTATGCCATAAATGACAGAGAAATCAGTATTTAGACGTCCATCAAATCGCTTTCTTTTTTAGTTAAGCTCTTATCGATGGTTTCGATGTATTTGTCAGTAATCTTTTGAATATCATCACTAGCACGACGTTCTTCATCTTCTGATATTTCTTTTTCTTTTGCTAAATCTTTAATATCATTCATCATGTCACGGCGAATATTGCGGATAGAAACACGGCTATTTTCTGCTTCTCCACGCGCAAGTTTTTGCATATCGCGGCGTGTTTCTTCTGTCAATGCTGGCATCGGTACACGAATCACATCAGCGGTCATTGGGTTCAAACCCAAGTCTGCTTCGCGAATGGCTTTGTCAATCGCTTGTACCATGGTACGGTCAAACGGCTGAACAAGTAATGTACGTGAGTCTTCAACGTTCACACTCGCCACTTGATTGAGGGCGGTATCAGAACCATAATAGCTAACCATCACACCTGACAACATACCTGGGTGTGCACGGCCAGTACGAACTTTACTGAAAGTACTCTCAAGCGCTTCCAATGTCTTTTGCATGCGGGCTTCGCCGTCTTGCTTAATCTCTTTAATCATTATATATCCTTATTTATCGCTATCGATAAATCATTCATTGTTAGTAAATATACGTTGTCTAGTCGTGCTATCACTTGGGCTGGCGAGTATATAGTCGAACCACTCTTAAAGTGTTACGGCGTTAGACTCGCTTAGCCTACTACTGTAGTACTTGCGCTTGTCTGCCTTGCACCATTTTTAACATTGATCGACTATAGGTTTTACATCAGATTAGTGAAAAACACGTGTGCCTTCATTTTCACCCATAATGACATTTAATAAGGCATTAGGCTTGGTCATATCAAAAACTTGTAGCGGTACGTTATGCTCACGGCACAATGCAATAGCAGTTAAGTCCATAACGCCAAGTTTTTGCTCTAACACTTCGTCAAAGGTTAAACCATCGTATTTTTTGGCATCGGTATGTAGGCTTGGGTCTTTGTCATAAACGCCATCGACTTTGGTCGCTTTTAAAATCAAGCCTGCTTCAATTTCGATACCACGTAAACAAGCGGCGGTATCCGTGGTAAAGAACGGATTACCCGTACCCGCAACAAAGATACAAACATCACCGTTTTTTAGATAACGAATCGCGTTACGGCTGCTATAGCTTTCTGTCACTTCACCAATAGGTAGTGCTGACATCAAGCGTGTTTTAATATTGCGACGCTCAAGCGCATCACGCATCGCTAAACCATTCATGACCGTTGCCAACATACCCATTTGATCGCCAGTGACACGGCCAACCAGACCTTCTTTTTGTAGTTGGGCACCGCGATATAAATTACCACCGCCGACCACGATACCAACTTGAACACCCAGTCCGCGCAAATGGGCAATAGACAAACTCATTTTATCGAGCACTTCGGTATCGATACCCATGTCTTTACCACCAGCCAAAGCTTCGCCAGATAGTTTTAGCAAGATACGAGAGTAACGCGGGTTTTTGTCAGACATGAGATCACCTTGTTATCATTAAATTATAATTAAAGTTATCGGTAAAATACAAACAGAGTTTGCCTTGGCGTTGACCACACTGCCATACTTGATGACAAATGGGTCACAAGGCTAAATTGCGTCAATTGTAGCAAAAACTGTCCTTTATGGGGCAATTTTCACTGGCATATCGTATTAGGTTTTTAACCTTTGTAGCTAGCAAACAAGTCATACTCGCTAGCTTCGTCAATAGTGACAGTCAAAAACTGCCCGACTTTAACCCCTGCATTGATATCATCAACGTAGACGTGACCATCGATTTCAGGTGCATCCGCATAGCTACGGCAAATCGCAATACCTTCATCACTATCAATCTCATCGACCAATACCATTAAAGTTTTACCGATTTTTTCTTGTAGCTTTTGTGCTGAAATCTCTTGTTGTAGCGCCATCAAACGCTCATAACGTGACTTCTTGACTTCTTCTGGCACATGATCTGGTAAATCGTTGGCTACCGCACCTTCTACTTCTGAATAGGTAAATGCACCGACACGATCAAGACGAGCTTCAACCAGCCAGTCAAGCAAACATTGAAAATCTTCTTCCGTCTCACCAGGGAAACCAACAACGAAGGTTGAACGAATAACGATATCAGGGCAAATATCACGCCATGCTTTGATACGTGCCAAAGTGTTTTCACTATGCGCTGGACGTTTCATTGCTTTTAGTATTCGATGACTGGCATGTTGAAAGGGAATGTCTAAGTAAGGCAAGAGTTTCTTTTCACCCATCAATTCAACGACTTTGTCCACATGCGGATAAGGGTAGACATAATGTAGACGTACCCAGATACCTAAGCCATTCAATGCTTGGCACAAGTCATAAAACTTTGACTTGAGTGGCATGCCGTTCCAGAAACTGGTTTTATACTTCAAATCTAGCCCATAAGCAGAAGTATCTTGCGAGATAATTAACAACTCTTTCACGCCAGCATTTTTTAGTGCCAAGGCTTCATTCATGACATTATCAATCGGACGTGAATCTAAATCACCACGTAAGCTTGGAATAATGCAAAAAGTACAACGGTGATTGCAGCCTTCAGAAATTTTTAGATAGGCATAATGGCTTGGCGTCAGCTTGATACCTGCCTCATTAATCAAATCTATTTTTGGGTCGTAGTCTTCATCCTTACTACTATTTGGTTTTGGCACATGTTTCGAAACCGCTGTAATCACTTCATCATATGCGTGCGCACCAGTTACTGCGAGCACAGCAGGATGCATCTCACGGATTTTATCCGCTTCTTTACCCAAACAGCCCGTCACGATGACTTTACCGTTTTTGCTAATAGCCTCCCCGATTGCATCCAGCGACTCTTGTACCGCCGACTCAATAAAGCCGCAGGTATTGACCACGACCAAATCCGCTCCCTCATAATCACTGGCTACTTGGTAACCATCACGGCTCAGCTCAGTGATGATGCGCTCGCTGTCCACTAGCGCCTTTGGGCAACCTAACGAGACAAAACCAACTTTTGGTGCTGCACTGACGGGCATAGCAGCAGTGGCATTAGCAGTCGTTAAATCACTACTTTGTGTAACACTACGATTTTGGTTATGATTGGCTCTATGATGGCTGGCTTTAGCTGGATTGGACTGGTTCGTATCTGCTTGACTGTCTTGTGCTATTGTTGGCTTAGCAGGATTAAAAACAGTGGCGGTGTCTTTTAATGTAGAATCTGTCGGAGTAGAAGCTGGCTGAGAGGTGGTAATAGTCGTGTTAAGCGACTTGGTAGAAGTTTTGGACATGGCTGACCTTGCTAGAGATAAAATGGCTGTGCGCATTGTACGTTTTTTTTGCAAAAATCGCTAGTTTTGCCGCTCTATAGTGTTGATTTATGGTTAAATATTATCTTGAACATCTTTTTTTAGGCATTGACTCATGGCAAGAAATTTCACAACCGCAAAATCCACACCTGATTTAGCATTTATATCTCAGCATTTATTTACGGCTATTTTATGGGTCAATGAAGAGTTGTCTATTACGTGGCTCAATGCTCAGGCCGAGCAACTACTGGCTATCAGTAGTGGAAGGCTGCTCAATCAACCTATATTAACGTTATTAGCACCCCAAGAGTTAAACCCAAAAGATAGTAATATTCCTAATAATGATGATGTCGATGCCCAAAACTGCTCCTTAACCGAACGATTTGAGCAAGCAAAACTGTATCAGCAACCCTTTATCGATCATGACCATGTTGTAAACACACAGCTGAACGGTTATTTGTCATTTTCCGTTGACTATAGTGTCACTCCTGTCATATACGAGCAGCAGACCTATTTTATTATTGAAATGTGGGGCAAAGATCGACAAAGCCGTATATCAGAAGAACAACGTCAGCAACAACAATATGGTGTGGCTCGTCATATGCTACGGTCAGTTGCCCATGAAATAAAAAACCCGTTAGCAGGTATTCGCGGTGCTGCACAATTATTGCAGCGACAATTTATCAAGTTCAGTGACACCTCTATTCTTAATAGTAGCGCGTCAACTGCCTCAAACCATACAAATACTGCTCTGAATCATAAAAACTTGCAAAAAACCACTGACAAACTACGTGGTTATACCGATATTATTATCTCAGAAACTGACCGTCTAACGCATCTTGTTGGACAGTTTTTGGGCTCTAATCAACTCCCAAACTGGCAAACGATTAATGTTCATGAACCGCTAGAGCATGTATTGTCTTTAGTGATGAACCAATATCCACAATTAACGCTACAGCGAGATTATGACTTATCACTGCCTGAATTATGTGCAGATAAAGACCAATTAATTCAAGTGTTTTTAAACCTGATCAACAATGCTTGTGAATCCATGACTGAGTTTGAACAAACCTTGCAACAACAAAAAATATCCGAAACCAAAGTATTATCTTCGATCAATACTAACAGTGATGACCAAATAGATTATCAGCCAATACTTCACATTCAAACACGTATTGCTTTTCAACACACCATCGTTGGGCAACAGCACAAACAAGTTCTGCAAGTTAACATTACTGATAACGGCTCAGGAATTGACCCTGAATTGATCGGGCAGATATTTTTTCCTATGGTGACAAGTCGTGCTGCTGGCACTGGATTAGGGTTATCTATCGTACAAGATATTATTAGCCATCATCGTGGTATGATTGATGTTAGCTCAACACAGGTACAAGGTGAGCAACAAACACGTTTTACCTTATACCTGCCGTTTCATTGATTAATTACTGAAGCACAAATAACTTTGCTATTATTACTTGATACAGCTACTAGGGCGTGTCCTCATTTTAAAAATGGTGATGAAAATGAGATAAATTGCCGTCAAACAAGGAAAATAGAGCAGATAATATCGAGATATTAGTCAGCTATTTGACGCCGTTTGGCAAGATTTAGCTATTTTTAACCCATTTAGATAACTATCGATTGAATTGAGGACATGCCCTAATTAACCAAGAGATTAACAAAGCCAATTAATACTACCAAGTCGTAAATGACCACATCATAACTCTGAACCAACTCATTGCTCATTAGGCCTAATACATGACTGAATATAGTGAAAAGCATAAACCTAAAAGCGATAATCAGACGGCAACCGATCAACTGATAAATGATCAAACAATAAAAGTAACGGTCAATAACAACCCCGAACTTGACCCCGCAACGTTATGGCTTATCGATGATGATGCCGCCTTAAGAATGGTGTTGGCAGATACGTTTGAAGATGCAGGACTGACGGTTATTAGCTTTACCCAAGCACAAGCTGCGTGGGCACGTCTCAACGATATATTGCAAGAAAATGAGTCACAGGTGCAACTGCCCGATGTGATATTGACTGATATTCGTATGCCGATGATGGATGGGCTGTCTTTTAGTGACTGGGTGCATCAGCACTTTCCTAAGCTGCCTATTGTCATCATGACCGCACACTCAGACCTAACCTCTGCTATTAATAGCTATCAAACAGGTGCCTTTGAATACTTACCCAAACCGTTTGACTTGGATGATGCCGTTGCAACCATTTATAAAGCCATTAATTATCAGCCCAATCTGACCGCGACCACTTACGCAGTCGACGCTAATACATCTAACACCAATGCAACGACTGATTATACTGCTGAGAGCGATACTGAATTTGATGTAAAGGTTGAACCTACTGGACAGACTCATCCAACAAGCACATCTAATGAAACCAAAAAGAGCAAAGCAGCTAAAACTAAAGTCAAAAATAATACCAACCCTGTTATCAGTACAAACCAAAACATTAATGACAACCCTAGCGGTATCATAGGCCAATCACAAGCTATGCAGACGGTGTTCCGCGCGATCGGCAGATTGGCACACTCACCTATTACCGTTTTAATTACGGGTGAATCAGGAACCGGAAAAGAATTGGTCGCCAGCGCGCTACATCAACATTCACCGCGTAACCAACAACCTTTTATCGCTCTCAATATGGCTGCTATTCCACACGACTTGATCGAATCTGAGCTATTTGGTCATGCAAAAGGAGCGTTTACTGGTGCGACGACCACACGACCAGGGCGCTTTGAGCAGGCTGATGGCGGTACATTGTTTTTAGATGAAATCGGTGATATGCCATTTAGCACTCAAACGAGATTGCTACGCGTATTAGCAAATGGCGAGTTTTATCGCGTGGGTGGACAACAGCCAATCAAAGTAAATGTGCGTATTATCGCTGCCACTCATCAAAACTTAGAAGAGTTAGTCAAACAAGGTAAATTCCGTGAGGATTTGTTTTATCGCCTCAACGTTATCCGTCTACCACTGCCACCGCTACGCACGCGACGCGAAGATATTCCTGCGCTAGCGACTTATTTTATGAAACGTGCTGCTGAGCAGATGGACACCGCACTAAAGCAGTTACATCCGATGGCTGTACAGATTATGCAATCTTTTGAGTGGCGCGGTAACGTCCGTCAATTGGAAAATGTTTGTCTATGGTTGACTGTCATGGCAACTGGTGACACCGTCATGCCTGAGGACTTGCCACCAGAACTGCTCGAAAATGCTTCATCTAATCTAGAACAATATCAAGAACAACAATCATATAGCGATAACGTGAGCTCCCAAAGCCAAATCAATCAAGAACAGCCTATATCTGCTGTTCCAAGTTGGCAGCAGGCGTTGGCTATTTGGGCCGAACAGGTACTGCAGACAGGAGAAACAGATATTTTGCAAACGGCCACACCTGAGTTTGAACGTGTTTTACTGACAGCTGCGCTCAAACATAGCGGAGGTAAAAAGATAGCTGCAGCCAACTTGCTCGGTTGGGGACGTAATACACTAACCCGTAAATTACAGCAATTAGAGATCACTACGCCAAAGGAACAGAGAAATAGTGAATAAAAGTACAAAAACTGTTATTTAAAACAATAGTAATATCAATTATTTATAATAAATTAGCAAAAAAAATATTAAATAATTAAAAATAAATGCAAATAGGGGTTGCCAAAATATTCAAACTCTATATAATAGCCAACCACTGAGACGCACTACCGAATCAGTTAACTATCTCTATATGGTGTTTGAGTTTAAACACTAATAATGATAGAGTAACGAAAATGGGGCTGTGGCGGAATTGGTAGACGCACCAGATTTAGGTTCTGGCGCCGCAAGGTGTGAGAGTTCGAGTCTCTCCAGCCCCACCATTTTCGGATAGTGATAAAAGTTCTCAAACCTATACTAGACCTGCTTTCGAGCAGGTTTTTTTATGTCTGCAATTTGAGTCTAATCCCACGATGGGATAGATCGTGGGATAGTATAATTTGCAATAATATCCTGAGAGTCTTACTTTACGTGCATTTGGCAGGTTTTTTATAACTTTAGATCTTACTGTGCCGTGGGATAGAAATAGTTTTTTACCTATATTTTCTCAAGTAAATTTTACGAAAAACATCTCACTGAATTTAACAAATAAAACAGCCATACAAACTATAGCTTATATGGCTGCTTCATTATGCTGTGTAGAATAGTTTGCTCTAACTTTAAATTCTGCACTGTAGGTTCTGATCTTCTTGGTATAGTAAACTCAAATTTATACGCTTAGTTTATCAAGTTAGTTGTACGGTTTCTTCAGCATAGCTCTATCTTCTTAGTAGTCGAGTTATACCTATAATTTACAATCTGCCCGCTCACTATCAAATCAATCGCTGTGTTTATCTGCTCTAAAGGCACACTGAACCATTCTCTAGGTTTGCACATATTACCTTGCAAATCTGCAACTTCAACATCGATACAAACATCTTTAAATACGGTATGTACTAAGTTTTCAAACTTTTGCGTATTCATGTTATAGCACTCATAGCTGGCAACAACTTCGACTGGAGCCATTAAATAAGTAGGCTCATTGGCAGCATTTGCAATACGCTTTTTAACTGGTGTGCGTGAATAGCCTATTTTAAATAGATTGGGTATGGCTTGGATGCGAGAGTCTTGGCTTTGACTGCTTAAAATATAAATAAAGCCAGCCGACTCATCATCCTCGTTGATATTTTTGATATCAGCAAAATACTCACCAACAGGAGAGACTATTTTACCGTCAGCATAAAGGGCCTTAGCAAGAGAGCGGTAAAGCATATTTGATTCTGTGCCATTTTCAAATATACAGCGTGTTCTTCCGTCCTTTCTAAACCGTTTACCGTTTACTGTTTTTGCGTCACTACTAAACTCTACTTCCTCTAGATAAAGCAATACGCCACTCAAGATATAAAACTCACCAACTACTAAGTTTTCACCTTTATCATTAAACTCAATAATCTTACGTTGACCACTGTTGAGCTGTTGCTGAACAATAGGAAACAAGTCTTTATATTTATCAAAATCCTTACATGATTTACGGCGAGCGACAAAGTCAGTCTCAGCACGTTTATCTGCCTTAATATGCTTGATGTTAAAAATACTCTGATCAGAGTCACCGAGTAAGCCAAAATCATCATCTTCAAAGATATCTTCAAATGAATTGATCTCTCTTTCAACCAGTTCAGGTTCTTGTGCAGTGACTTCATGCGTAAGTGGTAACAGGTTAAATTCATCAAAATCCACTAAAGCACGGCACTGCTCATCGTTGTTCTTAATAGACTCTAAACGCTTGAACAGCATAAGCTCACTAATATTTGCCATATTATTTTCAGGTAAACGCTTATTAGTGTTGTAAAAGTCGCTTATCTCTTGGAATTTAGCGACTAAGTGCTCATCTGCTGTAGGTACCCGCGACTTTGCTTTAATCGTCGTAAGCCCTAAGTCATCATCACTATCAATGAAGCTTAGCCAATCATCTAACTCCATAGACTTTATCACTTGCCACTCTTCATTTCTCATTATGCAGGCACTCTCTTGCGTTTTTGTTGCTTAATATAAATGACACATTCAGCAAGTCTTTTTTCATTGAAATCTGAGCTATTCAAATCAGGCTCACGACCCTTTTCATGCACAAATTGCTTAACTTTAGGCCACAGTAATTTAGCCTCTTCAAAGTCCATTTGAATACGAGTGGTTTCAATAGATTCTTGGATGAGCTTAAGCACATCTGTCGTGATGGATTTTGAAAGTATTTCAAATGCTTTTTGAAAAGGATTGATCTGATCAATCAAGTCAATATGTAGCTCATCAATATTGATAAACTTGTCGGCCATACGAATAAACTTCTTACCGCCTTGCTCGGTTACTTCTGCTGAGCTTATTGCACAATCGACTACCACTTGCTGCCTTACCTCTTCAACTTCAGCTTCAGTCAAATCAGGATATTTACGCTGAATTATTTTCGGTATAAGGATCTTATTCACTACTTCAGGATCGATCTTACCTGCCGAAGCTGCAATGACCTTATCATCTTGCAAGATAGCGGCTTTCAGATCAGCCAAATCAGACTCTATGATAGCTTTAGTGCGCTTGGTGCTAGGTTCTTTAAAACCACCTATTTTCATTGTTCCTGGTGGCGTCGGTTCAAAATCACCATCTTTTTTTGTTTTGAACTTAAAATTAGGGGCAAGCACTTGTTCCATTAATAGAGAGCCAGTGATAGCTTTAAGCATATTATTTACAGCAATAGTCACGTTGTCGTTTGCAGCGTCAGGTTGAGCGATAAGGTTAGTGAATTGGGCGTGGCTTTTATTTTCGCTATCTCGAGTACAACGACCAATAATTTGAATAATTTCAGTCAGTGAACTTCTATATCCAACAGTAAGTGCGTGCTCGCACCACTCCCAGTCAAAACCCTCTTTTGCCATACCCAAAGCAATAATGA